>DATEWS010000696.1:0-8040 GCA_035257785.1 Pyrinomonadaceae bacterium | reverse complement strand
GTTCATTGCGAAAGAGACCCGACGCTACCGCGTACTGACCTCATCCAAGCATCTACTATTTCAACACTGCGACAGCTTCGATTTCGATCCTGGCGTCGCGCGGTAGCTTAGCGACCTGCACTGTCGTTCTCGCCGGCGGATCACCTTTGAAGTGCTTCTTGTAAAGCTCGTTCATCGTGTTGTAGTCATTCATGTCCGCGAGAAATACAGTCGCTTTCACGATGTTATCAACGCCACTTCCCGCCGCCTCGAGCACTTTCTCGAGGTTACGAAAGACCTGCTCGGTCTGTGCTTCGATCCCGCCTTCAACGATCCGGCCCATGTCATCGACTCCGATCTGACCTGACGTAAACACGAGATCCCCAGTCACGATCGCCGGACTAAAGATCCCGTTCGTCGGTCCTGTCTTCACTGCGCGGCGCTTGGCGTTCTGAGCAACGGCAAAAAATGAAGCACAAGCAATGACGACAAATGTGAGAATCAGTTTCTTCATCACCTTCGACCTCCGAAATACTTCGCGAGTGTTGTCTCGCGAGGTTTCTGCGTCAGCAGCGACACGACAATCATCAGCAACACGGAAACGATCACCATCGGCACGACGGGCATAAAACCGAAGACCGCTGTACCCCCTGGCGTCCGCGATAACACTTCAACACCGCCGGGCGCCCAAAGGACTGTCGCTGGTCCAGGGGCCGGCGCCGGCACTATCGCCTGTAAGATCGCAACTGCGATCACCGTCAGTGCAGTCCAAAGCGTAACGGCCAGAGCGCCCCACTTCGTACTTCCCTTCCAGAACAACGCCGCGACGAGTAACGGCGACAACGCCGCATAACCTGAAAACGCGTATTGAATCGCAAGCTCGAAGATCGTTTCCGGCGCGCGCAACGCCACGGCGTAAGCAAAGATCGTGATCAGGATGATGAATATGCGTCCGGTCTGAACCTGCACGTGTTCACCAAAGCGCGCTTTGCCGCCGTAAAAGGCGAAGACGTCCTCCGTGAACATTGTCGATAGAGCGAGGATCTGCGAGTCACTTGCCATCACCGCGGCCATGATGCCTGCGCCCAACAGTCCCGCGAGCCAGAGCGGCGCGTATTGATGCAGCAGCAGCATGATGACGTCATCGCCGGCTGATTGTTCCCGCAACTCATCACGCTTTTCCGGCTCCATGTTCTTGCCTTGCGTCGCCAGCACGCGGCGTGCTTCCTGCTTCGCGCGAATCTCGGGCATGTCCACTCGATTCGCCATCACACCGAGAAACACACAGGGCAGCCAGATCGCGAGTATGCAAAGTGGATAAAAGATGACCGTCTTCTTGAACTGGGCCATCTTGCGCGCCGTCAGGCAGAAGATAAGGATGTGCGGAAAAGCGATGGCTGAAAGCGGAATGAACGTGTAACTGAAAAAGTAATACGGCGAGATTCGTTCGCGCGTCAGCAGCGAAGCCATCGGTGATGCTTGTATCGCGTGTGCCGCGGTGCTAAAGCCGCCCATGCCCACGCCGATCACGATCAGCGCAATCGCGCCGAAACACAGGAAGAGCACAGTCTGAAAAGTGTTGACCCAGGCCGTGCCACGCATGCCGCCGAAGAACACGTAGCTCATCACCACGAGTGCGACGATCGCGCCGCCAAACCAGAACGGAACGAGTCCGTTGCTGATCGTGTAGAGCGTGGTGCCGCCGCCCATGATGCCGATGATGATGTAAGGCACCAGCAAAACAGCCTGGACCACGAAGATCACTGTGCCGATGTGACTGCACTCCCAACGATCTCTGAACATCTGCACCGGCGTCATAAAGCCGTGTTTCTTACCGAGGGCCCAAACGCGTGTGCCGATCAGAAAGATCGTCAGCGGAATCACCAAGCCTGACGATGACGCCATCAAGCCGAAAGTGACGATGCCGTTAGTAAAAGCGTGACCTGACGAACCCAGAATCGCGAATGCGGTCATGTTCGTGCCGAACAGTGAAAATAGAAACACGAACGGACCAAGCGAACGGCTCGCCAGGAAGTAGTCTTCCGCCTCCTCTTTGCTGGAAGCACGACGGAAAGCAAAGATGCCAATATAGAGAACAGCCGCAAGGTAAAGGAAAACAACGATTGCAGGTATCAAGCGCGCCGGTCCTCCCTGGTAGTTGCTTCTTCAACTTCTTCTTCAAGATGAGATGGCCAAGCGTAGGTCACCAGCAGCCACATCAGCAGCGCCGCGGCCACGGAAAAGCAGCCTTGATAGAAGAGTCCGATGGGGATGAAACCAAAAACCAGGTAGGAGCTTCGCCAGAACCAGATGTCCTGATGAAGCACGTATAGTACGACGACAGCCAAAACAAGCAGGATGTTTTTCACGGAGGCGAGAAAGTATCAAGCCCGTTTGGTGAGTGTCAAGAGCCACAAAAGACACAGAAGTCAGATACTCATTTTTGGATCGAATTCAATTTGTGAGTTTTCGCGACTCAACTACGGCTGCCGTGTTTCGCGCGCAGTGCTTTTAGATGATGAGGATCTATGTGGTGACGTTTGATCATGCGGTCGAGAGTCTTGCGATCTACGGCCAACACGCGGGCGGCGGCTTGTTTGTTCCCGCACGTGTGCTCGAGCACTTGCGCAACGTAACGACCTTCGATAACGGATAACGTAACCCAGTCGTCGTTCGCAGCAGGTTCAGTGACGATCGCTTCGTGTGGAACACCGTAGTTGCGGACACACTCCGGCAGATCTTTGGCGCGCACAGTACCGTCGCACATCGCGACCGCACGCACAACCGCGTTCTCCAGTTCGCGAATATTTCCGGGCCAGTTGTACTTCTCGAGCAACGTGAGCGCTTCATTTGCAAAGGTCACTGCGGGACTTAATGAGTAAACGCGATCCGCAAAACCCTGAGCCACCGAGGGAATGTCTTCAGGCCTTTCGCGCAACGGCGGCAAGTCGATCCACACTTCACTCAAGCGAGCGAAAAGTTCGTTGGAAAGTTTTCCTTCCGCAACTTGTTGTTCGACATTGTGATTGCTCGCCGCAATCACACGCACGTCTACCTTCTGGACGTCGTTTGCATCGACTCGTCCAATCTCGCCGGCTTGCAGGAAGTGCAACAGTTTCTCCTGAAGTGAGGCGGTCATTTCCGTAATCTCTGTGATGAAGATCGTGCCGCCACGGGCGTCTTCGAATGACCCACGCCGGTCTTGTCCAAACAGTTCCGATTCGATCAACTCTGCCGGAATCGAAGAGCAACTCACAGTGATGAAAGGCTGGTCGCGTCGGTTGCTGTGATCGTGAATCGTGGAAGCAACGAGTTCTTTGCCAGTTCCGGGTTCGCCTGTGAGTAAGACCGGCGAATTCATTTTGGCCACGTGTGCTACTTGTTTAATCACTTCGATAAACGCGTCGCTGCGGCCGATGATGTTCCAACTCTCTTCGCGCAAGACGCTCGAGACGAACTCACAAAGGTGCGACTCGTCATCGATGACCAGCGCCTGAAAGTTTGCGTCAGATGAGGTGTTAATCGGGCTTCGGTTTTCCATGGCGATCCTTTCGTCTGTTGGATAAAAGAAGGGGACGGCGACCTCGCCCTGGTCGCCGTCCCCCTTTCCACGCGCGAGGTTTTCACCTTGTGACGCGCGCGTCTCGTAGAAATTAACTTACAGCCGCTGGCCTCTGATAGAGAATGCCCGCAGCAGCTTGCTCGATGAGGGACTTACTCGATCTTGTCTTCCGTGAGTCATACCCCGGTGGAATCGATCAATTCGTGGTCACGGGATCGAGTAGCAACTAGCCACATCAAAACTTTACAAATAGCTCTTCATGCCATGGAGGAGACGGCAATGGTTTCCACGCGTTCTGGTTGTTACGCTGATACAAAGGAAGATTTGTCTGGCCGACTGCCGCCAGGCTCGCACTTCAATCGATTCCTCTCAAACGCAAACAAACGTAGGCTAAGCGTTACCACATTTATGCGCAATTAGGGAGATTCCTGACGCAGGGTCAGTGAATTCCTGATTCGTCATTCGACTTCGATCAAGCCGACGATAATGGCGTAGCGAACGAGTCCGGCGACGTCGTGGATGCCGAGACGTTCCATTAGCTGAGCGCGGTGAGTTTCGACAGTTTTGACACTGATCTGCAGGACCTGCGCGATCTGTTTGGTGGTCCTACCTTCAGCGATGAGGCGAAGTACTTCGCGCTGGCGCGGACTCAAACTCGCGAGCAGGTCTCTCTTGGTCGCGCCCTTTCCGTATTCGATTATGGTTTTTCGCGAGGTCTCCGGCGAGATGTAAACCTCGCCGCGTATCACTGTGTGAATTGCCTGCTCGAGTTCCGTGCTTGCAGCACTTTTTGGAAGGAAGCCCGCTGCGCCCTCGCGCAGTGCGCGAATCGCATACTCACCTGCTTCGTGCACCGTCAGCACGATCACGCGTATCTCAGGAAAGTTTTTAGTGACCTCGCCGAGCACGTCGAAGCCGCCGCCATCGGGCATAGTGATGTCGAGCAGCATCAGGTTGGGTTTGAGTTCCCTGACAAGGTCCAGCGCCTCGCTGCCCTTACCGGCTTCGCCGACGACTGTAACGCCTTCGATCTTTTCTACGAGGGCTCGAATACCAGCGCGGACAAGGGCGTGGTCATCGGCGATCAGCACACGAATCGGTTTCATTTGAGGATGCCTTGTGAGTTCAGGCCCATCATTGCAGGAATCTCCTGATATAACAATCAGGAATAACCTGAGTTTAACTGTACGGGCAACTGACTGCCAGAATTACTTGCTTTCCTTACGCGTATTAAACCGCTAAAATGCTTTCGTGAACACAAAGCAAATAAGTTTTCCAAAAGGAGTGCCTCTAGAGTACAGGGATCGCGCCATACGGGTGATCGGTTCACGGATCACGCTTGACACGCTTGTGGGCGTCTTCAAAAGAGGCGAAACCGTGGAGGAACTTACTGAGGCGTTTCCATCTCTCTCACTCGAACAGATTAGGGCTGTGATCGATTGGTATCACACTCACCAGAGTGAAGCTGATGAGTATTTGGAAGAGGGAGAAATAGAGGCTGAGAAGCTGCGTCAGCGGATTGAGAGCCAGCCAGGCTATGCAGAGCGGCGGGAGAAGTTGCTGCGGTATCGTGAACAGATGATCAACTCCTAACCCTCACAAAATTAATAGATAGATGCTACGTCTCCTCATCGACGAAAACGTTGACCACCGTATTCTGCGTGGGCTACTGCGCCGTCTGCCGCAACTCGATTTCCTTGTCGTTGCGCAAATTGGCATGGCGGGAAGCAAAGACGTGGATTTGCTTCGCTGGGCAGCGCAAGAAGATAGAACAATCGTTACTCACGATAGAAAAACGATGATTCCCGATGCCGAACAATTATTAGCTCAGCATCAGCGTATCGCTGGTGTAATTCTGGTTCCCAACGGAATGGCAATCGGTAAGGCAATAGCGGATCTTGAACTATCAGTTCTGGCTCAGTCACAATCCGACATGCGTGACACAATTCAGTATCTACCACTATGAGCGCACGGTGGTCTATACGAGCGTCCGTGGCAGCACGAACTGTCCGAGGTGTGGGCCGGAGTAGTTTTGTGCGGTGCGGAGCGCGAGTTCCAATGCGGGTCGTGTCGTCTCAGGAGTGATGACGGCATCCACGAAGCCGCGCGCGGCTGCATACTTCGCATCGAGCTCCATATCGTAAGTCTCACGCACCTTATCCATCTCGGCTGTCAACGCCTCATCCGGCGATTCTCCATTCTTTTTCAACTTTTCGAGTTGACTGCCGAACACAGCCTGCACCGCCGAGTCGCCTTCCATCACACCCATACGCCCGGTGGGCCAACTGTAAATGAAATCCGGGTCAAACCCCTGTCCCGCCATCGCGTAATATCCAGCGCCCGAAGCATGATTGACAGTCAACACAATCTTGGGAACCGTTGCCGTTGCCATCGCCTCGACGAATTTGGCACCCGCACGAATTATTCCGGAGTGTTCAGCGTCTGGTCCAACCATAAACCCCGAAACATCCTGTACAAACAACAGCGGCGTTTGATGACGATTGCAGGTCTCGATGAAGTACGCGACCTTCTCTGCCGACTCCGTATAGACGATGCCGCCAAACCTGGGCGGCTTGCCGCCGGGCACACGCACCATGCCACGATGATTGGCAATCACACCTACCTGAATACCACAGATGCGCGCGTGACCGGTGATCATCTCCTTCGCGTAGTCCGCTTGAAACTCGTCGAGATGACCTTCATCGAGCAAACACGCCAACAGTTTTCTTGCGTCATACGGCTGCCGGTGATCTTCAGGAACCAGATCGTAGAGTTCTTCAGCAGGCCGCAGTGGCTCACTCGGCTGCTCGTTCGACAACACAGGAGTGGGCTTTGGCAACTCCGAAACAAATTCTCTGATCTTCTCAATGCAGGTTTGATCGTCAGCCACTCGGTAATGCGCCACGCCCGATAATTCGTTGTGCGTCCGAGCACCGCCAAGTGTCTCGTTGTCGATAGTCTGACCCGTCGCGCCTTTGACCAGATTCGCGCCGCCGAGACCCATGAACGACGTGCCCTCGACCATGATAATGATGTCCGACAGCGCGGGTAGGTACGCACCGCCCGCGATGCACGGTCCCATCACGGCCGAGATCTGTGGCACCTTCAAATAGCGACGCATGATCGAGTTGTAATAAAAAATACGCGACGCACCGTACTGGCCCGGGAACACTCCGCCCTGGTACGGGAGATTCACGCCTGCCGAGTCAACGAGATAAATGATCGGCACGCGCGAGCGCATCGCAATCTCCTGCGCCCGCAGGATCTTCTTGATCGTCTCGGGCCACCACGAACCCGCTTTAACCGTCGCATCGTTCGCGACGACGACAACTTCCCGGCCCTCGACCTTACCAACGACAGTCACAACACCCGCGCCTGGAGCACCACCATCGTACTGGTCGTAGGCGACGAGGAGTCCGATCTCCTGCACGTAAGCATCTTTGTCGAGCAGGAGCTCGATACGTTCTCGTGCTGTGAGTTTTCCCTGCTGGTGCTGTCGATCGATCCTCTCTGGACCACCACCAAGACGAAGCTTCGCTTCAAGTGTCTGGAGTTGAGTGGTGAGTTCGCGTAAGCGCGTCGATTGTTTGGTGCCCGTACCGGTATCAGACTTTTTCATCAGCTTTTCGTTATCAGATTCTATGGTTGTTCCCAGATCGTGCGTAGCAAAGTGTTCGCGTTAGTTGACGACGGAATGCCTTCGAGTATCGCCACACGTGAACCGCGCAATTCCAATGCCACTCCACCATTCGAGGTTTGCCATTCAAAACGTTCGCCAGTGTTTTTAACTTCTTTCTCATCTGCATATCTCTTCACGGTGCGTTTAGCATAGGCGTCGAAAAACTCTTTCGCATCGTTCGCCGTGTCCCATGAAGTCAATTGCGCGATGAAGACCTCACCCGGTTTCGACGTCTCATAAAGCGCGAAACGATCACCGGCCCAACCCGCAGCAGCCTGCTTCGACTCAACCGCATCGTTTAAATACTCATCGACCACGAGATAACAACCCCATTCGCCGTTTACATCGTAATCGATTCGCTTCCATGTTGGACCAAGAAAACTCTTAAATTCCGGCAACGTGATTTTCTGGGGCGCTTCGTAAGCGAAGTATTTGTCTGCATGAAGAATCTGCTCACTCGACTGCGGCAACTTTTCAAATGCGCGCGAAACCATCTGCCAACCGCCGCGCTTGTAGAGTTGTGTGGCCCATGCCGATCCTTCTTCATACGGAAACAGGAGAGACTCACGCAACGCGCGGGGCGCCTGCTTGAACTGCTCGGTAGCCAACTCCTGCGAACCGAGACTCTTGATGAACGCGAGTGCCACTAAAGGATTCTTCGCCATGTAGAGCGTCATCGCGAGTGTCGCATCGCCTTCGATCAGCGCGTGCGCGGCGAGCTCAGCGTCGGAATCCCCTTTGGGCCAGTTTTCAAATCGCTTGAGATTGAAGTGCTGATCCTGAAGCGCGTGCGTCAACTCGTGGGCCATGACCGGCTTTT
>DATEWS010000695.1:0-3646 GCA_035257785.1 Pyrinomonadaceae bacterium | reverse complement strand
CCCGCTGGGCGCTGTCGTTATCGTCCTGTGGTTCGAACGTTCGACCCTCAATCAATTTAATCTTCATGGTCTTGAAGTAGTCGTTTCCAACTACATTCCAGTAGTCGACGTTTTGCGCCGGGCCATCGGGTGTCTGCTGGTAGCCTTCGATTTCCGTGTCGTTAGCATTGATGCGGCGCAACGGAGGTAGCCCACTTGCGAGGGAGACTCCGGTTACACCGGGAACACTGCTGAGTTTCTGCTCGAGCCCGGTTACAAACTGGAGGCTCTGGGCGCTGTCGTATTTACCCCTGGGAAGGTTCAGGCTGAAGCTCGTAACACCTGCGGGATCAAAACCGGTGTTGACTTGTTGTAACTTCCAGAAGGCGCGAATCATCAGGCCGGAACCGATGACAAGAATCACTGCGAGCGCAATCTCTGTGATGACGAGGCTCTTACGAAGCGCCTGACCGCCGCCTCGAATCGCGCGCTGCCCGGCGCCGCGAATCCAGTTTGCTAAATTGCGTTCACTGACCTGGGCCAGTGGCGCGAGACCAAAGAGAAACACCGCCACAATCGCGACTGCGATCGTAAACCCGAGTACGCGAAGGCCAACGCTGATCTCCTCAGTGCGCGGCACGCTATCCGGCGCGAACAGTAACAGGACCTTCAATCCAACGAATGCGAGCGCTATTCCGAGAATCGAAGCGATCAAGACGAGCACGAAACCCTCGGCGACGAATTGCCTGACCATTCGCCTTATGCCGGCTCCGAGCGCGAGGCGAACTGCGAACTCACGATGACGCGATTCCGCGCGAGCCAGCAACAGGTTCGCAACGTTCACACACGCGATCAGTAAAACAAAACCAACCGCAGCCATGAGCAGCCACACGGCTTTGCGGGCGGAGCCGACGACGTCTTCGTGAAGACCCAGCATTATCACGGGGTGATTTGGATTACCGAGTAAATGCGGCGCGCGATTCTCACTTCTCCAGCCTGCCATCAAACTCGTCATTTCGCTCTGCGCTTGCTCGATAGTCGTACCGGGTCTCAACCTGCCAATCACTGACAGGAAGTGGGAACCACGATTACCGGGGTTGGCTGGATCGAATTGGAAAGGCACGAGGAGCTCGACTTGATCGTTGCTTCCAGGAGGGAACGCAAACCTCGCTGGCATCACACCGACAACGGTCGTTGTTGCCGCGTTGACTTGAATCTGTTTGCCGATGATGTCACTTGCGCCGCCAAAACCTTTTTGCCAGAGACCGTGCGAAATAATCGCGACTCTTGGTCCGTTGTTGCGATCTTCCTCTTCGGTGAAGTTGCGGCCGAGTTCCGGTTGCACTCCCAGCACATCGATCAAGCTGCGCGTGATAGCCGCGGAGGTAACTCGCAGTGGCTCACTTTCGGTTCCGACGTTCTGACCGCCCGGCGCCCACGCGCCGATTGATTCCCACGATTTCGCTTCGCGTTGGATGTCGAGCAGTTCGGGAGGTGAGAGCCAGAACTTGCGGAGCTGCATCGTCGGGAATTCACTGTAGACGCGGACGAGTTGATCCGGTTGCCGGTAAGGCAACGGCCGTAACAGGACCGAGTTGACAACGCTGAAAATCGCCGAATTCGCGCCAATGCCGACGGCGAGTGTCAGAATCGCAACGGTCGTAAAAGCCGGATTCTTCTTGAGCATGCGCAGCGCATACTTCAAGTCCTGTAGGAAGGTCTGCATCGTCTCGGTCCTCCGGAGGGTCTTTACGTACCTGGGTCGGGCTTAGTTCACCAAATGAAAGTGGTTCTATTGGTTAACACCGCCGCGGCCAGCATGATGGCAAAGAATTTACGTTTCTTTAAGGTCACAATTTGTGACCTTGAACGTGCGGATCTGTGGTGATAATACTAACTACAAATCATGCCTATAAAATTGTTACTCATCACATCGCTTATCGTTTGTAATACGTTTGGCTTTGCCGTTGGGCAAACGCCGGCGGTGAACGTACGGGTAGTTACCGACGAAGCGGAAGCCGTGCTTGCGATTCTCGCCAAAAGAAAGTTGAACGAGCCGATTACCGACGATGACTGGCAGCGCGTGTTTCAGAGCGAAGGCTACACTCGACTCAAACAACGTGAAGTTTCAATGCAGCGCTCATTTGAAGACGCTGATTTCAAAACCTTCGTGCTCTCAGACGCACTCGCAGAACGCGCGCCGGCGATCAAACAAACGTTCGAGAAATGGAAAAGTGCTGACATCACTCGTGCCGCACGTCTTGCGTTAGACTACCTGCCTGCGGGCGCTCACATTCAGGCCAAGATCTATCCTGTCATCAAACCGCGCGATAATAGTTTTGTTTTCGACACTAAAAAAGATCCGGCGATCTTTCTGTATCTTGATCCGAACAAGAGCTGGGACCAGTTTGAAAACATGGTTGCGCACGAACTTCATCACATCGGTTACGCAGGTAGTTGTCCGACCAGGCAGGTGGGAGAGGAGATGGACAATTTGTCGCCGGCGGTGAAGAAAGCGCTCACCTGGACCAGTGCGTTTGGTGAAGGCTTTGCGATGCTTGCGGCTGCGGGTGGTCCGGATGTCCATCCACATGCAGTCAGCAAGCCGGAAGATCGCGCGCGCTGGGACAAGGACGTTGCAAACTTCAATGACGATTTGAAGAAGGTGGAAAAGTTTTTACTTGATGTGCTTGAAAACAAGTTGACTGATGAGCAAATTCAGCAGACAGGGTTCTCGTTTTTCGGAGTCCAGGGACCGTGGTACACCGTAGGTTGGAAGATGTCGGTGCTGATTGAGAAAACCTTCGGGCGGGCTAAGTTGATCGAGTGTTTTTGCGATCAGCGAAAACTATTGCCCACGTACAACCAGGCAGCGGAGAAACACAATCGCAACTCGCGTGAGAAACTCGCCTTATGGTCCAACTCGGTTGCGAACGGCTTTCGCTGATTGTTCTTAACCGAAGCAGGAGGTACCAGGCTGATAAAAGAATTGCGTTATGTTCCCGCCTGAGAGCACATCGTAGCCTTCGACCGCGACTGTGCCGAGGATAAATATCAGAATATGGGCGATGATTCGGACTGTGCGACGTTGCATCATCGCCGTAGTCTACCACGGAACTACCCGCGCTGATCTGCGTCCATCGCAATGAGCTACTGAGACGCAGTATTGTTTCCAAAACGAAATCATTTCCGAAAATAACGTGAGATAGACTGAGCAGTAGAAGGAGTAAACATGAACGCAATCACACAGATGATCACTCAACAGTTGAGCGGAGGCGCTGTGCGAACAATTGCGCAGCGATTTGGCATCAGTGAATCGCAAGCTGACATGGCTGTTCAGATCGGAGTACCACTGATTCTGACCGCGCTGGCACGAAATGCTTCGCAACCCCAGGGCGCCGAGAGCCTACACCAGGCTATCAACAACGATCACGATGGCAGCATCTTCAGTAATCTGATGGGTTATCTTGGTAACCCGCAAAGCGCAAACGGAGCAGGAATTCTCGGGCATGTGTTTGGGTCGCAGCAGCCAACGATCGAAAACAATCTGGCTCAAGCAACCGGAATGGACCAAACCGCAGCCGGCGGTTTACTGGAAACGATCGCTCCTGTGGTTATGGGCGCAGTTGGGCAGACTCAACAGCAAAGCGGGCTCGACGCGTCCGGT
>DATEWS010000694.1:0-4402 GCA_035257785.1 Pyrinomonadaceae bacterium | reverse complement strand
CATGCGGTTATACGTCTTTTTGATCCACTTCCATCGTCGAGTTTGGGTTCCTGTGTCGTTGTAGATCGCGATAAAAAGTTTTCCGCCATGCTTGACTGGGAGTTGAGCATTTTCGAGCGCGCGCCACATATCTCCGGTGTGGTGGAGCACTCCCCAGGAATAGACCACATCGAAAAGTCCCAGCGACTTCAGGTAGTCAGCATCAAGAGCAGAACCTTCTTCGATTTTCCACGAAGTGTCGTCGGGGAAATAACGCCGGCGGAGCTCTCTCGCGCAAGCTACTGATTGCGGATCGAAATCGACAGAATAAACGGAGGCTCCAAGTCGCCGTGCCGCCAAACTAAAAAGACCACTGCCTGACCCGATATCAAGAAAACTTTGTCGGGCGAGTGACTCCGTGTCCAACATCTTACGCAGAGAGTCTTCTGCCTGGCGGATCCGGTCATCATCAAGCACTTCGAGGAAACGACTCCAGTTCTCACCGAACTCGAAGCGCTTACCAAGCGCGATTTCACTCGCATGAGTCATGTCCATAATTTACGCTCACGCGCTAAGCCAGGCTCAGCGGTATTTCCAATAATAGTAAATGAGCTTAGGGTACTCTAGCGCTACCACTCTCCACGCACGCGGATATAGCCACCAAGTCATCGCCGCGGGAGTTTGTTCGCCATTCTCCATTGTCTCAACACCAACCGCCACTCCCGTATCGCGAAACACTCGTTGCACCGTCCACAAGGTGCGGCGCGTGTGATATGGAGACGTTACAAACAACACGGAGTGCATGCCCTTTTGCGTAGCGTAGTTGTAAACAGCGACGGCTTCATCGTGAGTTCCAGCAACCGGATCCGGCAATACTTCAACCCTATCAGACGGAACCCCCGACCGAGCAAGTTCTTCCTGTGCGCGTTCGACGAAAAGCGGATTTCTCTGTTGCGCTTCCGACCAGCCTCCGCGCAAATTGTCATTCGTCAAGAGTATCTTCGGCACCCGGCCTTCCTTGTACAGTTCAGCGGCACGACGCGATCGCTCAATGTAAGCCGATGACCCGCTTAATACGACGACGGCGTCAGCGCGCGGTAGACTCGCTGGTTTTATCAACACCAACGCTGCGAACCAAGCTACAAACGGCCATGCCAGGACCAGTATAAGAACCACTTTCCAGCGCTTACTCATGGTTCGTGGCCCCGAGCACTTCTCTATATAAAGCAAGAATCGCGCCTAGATTCTCGTCGGATGTTTCGGTGGCGGGCAAACCGCGGCGGCCGTTTTGCAGGCACTCGATTGTCGCGCGTTGTAATAATTCGAGATCCTGTGCTGGTATGACTCGTACGCCTTCTGGCCGTGGAGCGCGGTCCGTCGCTATCACCGGAATTCCAAAGTGCGCTGCCTCGCGCACCGCAATCGAATCACCGTCGTACAAAGTCGTCCGCAACATCAAATCGCTGTCGGAAATCAATCGTAATGCCAGCGATCGGTCAACGTCGCCGCAGAAGAAGATGTCATCCCGATAAGACTTTTCCGCAGCGCGCCGTCGCAACTCTGTTTCCAAACTGCCTGAGCCGACCAGCAACAAACCAGCATTCGAAAACTTCTCTCGAACAGCGCCCAACGCTTCGATCTGAAGTGGTAAATCGTATTCGGCTTCGAGGCCGCCCACCGAAATCAACAAAGGCTCATGTTGTGCAATGAACGATCGCAACGAGTCGGGTAACTCAGTTGCAAGCGGCGTCGAGGGCAAGGCATAAGGAAGTATGAGTCGAACACGTTCTGCGGGAACTCCGACCTTGCGAAACCACGCAGCGATCTCCTCGTTAACAGCTATGACACGATCGAACTGTCGTAATGCGCGGCCACGAAAACTATTTCGCCTGACGGCGCGACCTTCGGGTGAAGAGGAATAGCCACCAGAATGAAAAGAGAGTATCGACTTGCGACGTGGAATCGTGCCACAAAGCATTCCGAGCGCAGCCACGCGCATACTCAGATTTCCACCGACATGAAGATGTGAGATGTCATAACGAAGAGTCGCGAGCAAGCGCGCCAGCTGCAACCCGTTACGCGGCCCGTAAACACCGGAATTGTCTGTCTTGCGCCCCGGACTCAGGTCAACAACTTCGCACTGGAGGCCTTGAGCTAGAAGGAACTGACGCAGGGCTGTGATGTGAGCTTGAACGCCGCCGCGCGGCGGTGAGTAAGGTCCAATAAGCAGAATTCGCATCGGCGACTTCATCTCAAACACCGGTGTCGCCTAAACAGCTGCGCGTGAGTTTAGGTTCGACAGGTGATCCCGAATATCGTCTATTCGCGATTCCCAACTCTCACTACGAACGGCCTCGCTGCGCTCGCTGCTTGGACCAGGATCCTTTAGCGCAGCTTTAATCTCTGCAATCGTCTCAGCAGGACCGTTTGCGATCCGGCACAAGCCCAGCACTTCAACTTCAGGAATCGGAGTTGAAACCACTGGCAAACCCGCGGCCAGGTATTCACGCACTTTCAGTGGATTTGAATTGAGCGTCAGTTCGTTGATACGAAATGGCATCATCGCCACGTCAAACCCTTTGCAGTAAGCCGGCAGATCAGCGTAAGGCTTGCGGCCCAATATATGGACGTTGGGCAAGCTCTCGAGCACGGAAATATCGGTGGTCGCCTTACCAAGAATCACCATCGATCCGGAATGAAAGTGTTTGGCCACATCGGCCATCAGATCGACGTCGACCCAGTCTGCAATCAGACCAAAAAAACCGATCACAGGCCTCGGCAAATCTTTTATTTCGGCAGGAACCTGTGTCTCGGGATCGAGGGCTTTGCGAAAGTGTGTGAAATCAACGCCGTGACGAACAAGCACTGTTTGGGGATTGATCTTGCGACGTGATTGTAGCAACCGATCTGAGGTCACGATTGCGAGATCAGACTGTCGCAGCAGTTGATTTTCAAACTCCGCCATCGATTGGCCCGACACTCCTGAGAACGCAGTGTACTCATCAACGCAATAGTAGATAAGTTCTTTTTCACCTAGAGTGCCCGCAATCACTGCCGCCGGCGGATTGAACACCCAGTTCATCGGTTGCTTGAAACTGAGTTGTCGCATGGCGCGCTTCACCTGGTAACGTAATAACCTGCGATTCAACGCGCGAATCGAGGGGTTTCCATATGCAGGGATCGCGAGTGGGCTCAGTACAAAAATATTTGGTTCAACTTCCCGCACTTTGACTGTGACCGACAGTAGTTTTTTGAACGCTCGACTCGCGTCTGCTTTCGAAACCGTAGGCGTGCGATACCCGATTGAATTGACCCACAGGATGCGATTGTCGCGGGCGAGAATTCGCATGAGATGAGTCTTGGAAAGTGGATCACCGCTCCAGTCGTGACTGAAGCAAAGAATGTCGCGATTTCGCAAGGGGTCTGCCGCTGGTTGAGTTTTGTTTTCCGGGCGAGTGCTGCTTGAAGGTTGTGCGTTCAGAATAGTCACCAGTTGTAATCTGTTAATTGTGCGATGCGTGTCCCAACACGCGGGTGCGTAACCGGTCGTAAGTTGAATCGCCGAGGAAATCTTTAGCTCCGTCGAGAATCGCACTCTTTATTCGCCGCAGCGCTAACCCTTCTCCGCGACACATGCTTGAAAACGACTCTGAAGAAGTGCCTCGCAGAATCGCCAGACGCAGCAAGTGGTAAGGATCAGAGGTAGTCGAATTCGTTCCGATCTCACTTGTCGCAACAGACACGTAGCCCGCCTCGCGGGCGAGTGCTGAAACGCGCGAATCCCAGCGGCCGCCCGGGCACGAGAAATGATCCACTTTGCTTCCGGTTAATTGCTCAAGCCGATCTTTTGACTCGAATAGCTCTGCTCGCAACTGACTATCATTTAGCTGCCGCAGGTATGAGTGAGTCATGGAGTGACTTCCTATTTCGAAGCCGAGATCTTTCAAAGCTCGTACTTGTGACGTTGAAAGAAATCCAGGACGACCCAAAAATCCGGCAACGAGGTAGAACGTCGCATTGAACGAGTGGTCTTTGAGTAACGGTGCAGCAGTGAGCAAATCAGTTTCGCATCCGTCGTCGAAAGTAATCGCTACTACTTTCTGCGTGGTTGCACCAAGCGCGGTTGTTACGTTAACGCCTTCAAACCCGGCACTCGCCAACCATTTCAACTGATCGGAAAACTCTTTTTCGTTGATCACGTAGCGTACGTAACCCGGCGTGTTTTGAACGACCGGACGACCTGCCAGCTCAATCTCGTGATACATCAAATAAGGAATGCCGCGTTGGACCATTAAAAGATCCTCCGCAGTTGTCCCTTAATCGGCGCGGGTATTCTCGCGCCCACACGGTCCAAACTCTTCTTCAGCTTCTTCGTGAACTGGCGCATTCGCATTGAACGCGCATTACGTGCCCCGAACTCTTT
>DATEWS010000693.1:0-7714 GCA_035257785.1 Pyrinomonadaceae bacterium | reverse complement strand
CCGGACGCGGTGGTGGCGTTGGCTTCAGATCCCAGATCCAACGATGCATGCCCGCCGCAGTCGAAAGCGGTTCAAACGGACGCACCCAGTACGCGGGAATATTGAGTGTCTCAAGGTTAACCGGTGGCCCTTTGTCTTCACTCGAGTACTTGCGAATGAGTTCACCCGCCGGATCGAGAATCTCGATCGTTAGTGGACCACCCGCGTCCGACTTCAAGTAATAATCGATCATTGCGCCATACGGTGCATTTTCTGTCAGCGGTTCATCACGCGGCATCGGTGTCCCGTTGTCACTGCCCTGCGTCAGCAGCATCGCGTGAGCCGGTTGGAAGAGATATGCGCCAGCTTTGACAACGTCAGCACTGATCTGTCGCAACGCGGTGATGTTGTCGATCATCCAGAAGCCGCGACCATGCGTAGCCACGATCAAGTCGTCGCCGTGAACCGCAAGATCGCGCATCGACGCAGGCGGCAGATTCTGTTGCAGCGACTGCCAGTGATCGCCATTATCAAACGAAACGAACACACTGCGTTCAGTGCCCGTGAACAACAATCCGCGGCGACGTGGATCTTCCTTTACTGTTTGAACGTATACGCCTGTGGGAAGTCCTCGGGTGATCTCCGTCCATGTTTTGCCGGAGTCGAGTGTGCGATAGATGTGCGGCTCGTAATCTGCGAGTTGGTGCCGTTCGACCGCGGCGTAGGCTTCGTTAACATTGAAATGCGAAGCCTCGATCATCACCACTTTGCTCCACGAGGTGAGCGCGGGTGGCGTGACGTTCTCCCATGTCTTGCCATCGTCCTTTGTTAAGTGAATCAGCCCATCATCAGTGCCGATCCAGATCGTCGACGCGCGCAATGGCGACGGCGCGATCGTGTAGATAACACCTCGACGTTTATCGGCGGGCGCGTCCTCCGCCGCAGCTTCGTTCAGGTTTGCGGGCACACCCGGATCTTCACGCGTTAAGTCCTGACTGATCTGCGTCCAGCTTTCACCGCCGTTCGTTGTTTTGTAGAGAAACTGATTGGCGTAATAAAGCGCGCGCGGATCGGCTTTCGAAAAGACGAGCGGCTGGGTCCAGGCATGACGGTATTGTCCCGGCGTGGCGCCTCGTTCCGGCGAAACACTTTTCGTCTCGCCAGTGAGAACGTTACAACGCGAAACCGTGCCGCCGAAGAGTAACTCTGGATGTAACGGATCGGGCGCGGTGTAACCTGCTTCACCGCCGGCGCACAAACCTTCCCAGTCGCGATTCGAAATCTCCGAATGGTTGCTACGCGATGGCGTGCCAACAGCGCCGCTATCCTGTTGGGCGCCGGTGATCCAGTAAGGGAAACGGAAATCTGCCGCGACGTGATAAATCTGCGCGGTCGGCTGGTTGTACCACGAGCTCCACGTAACTGCGCCGTCAACACTAACGATCGTTCCCTGATCGCTGGCAAGGATCATGCGTTTCGGATCGTCTGGATTAATCCAAAGCTGGTGATAGTCGTCACCTCCGGGTGCGCCTTTGATCGGCGTCCATGTTCTGCCCGCATCAGTAGATCGATACATCGATGTATTCATCACGTAGACCACGTCCGGATTCTTCGGATCGACCGTGACTTTCTCGAAGTACCAGCCGCGATCCCAGAGTCGCTTATCGCTTGAAAGCCTGGTCCAGGCTGCGCCGGCGTCGTTCGACCAAAACACACCGCCGTCTTTCGCGTCGACGACGGCATAGATTCGATTGTGATTCGCCGGAGCTACTGAAATGCCTATATGACCGCGACCTTCAAGAGGAATTCCTTCAGAGATCTCTTTCCACGTCGAGCCGCCATCTACAGACTTGTAAATGCCGCCGCCTGGTCCATTCGCCGGCGCGTAGATGAACCATGGTGGACGGCGTACATTCCAAAGAGTTGCGTAGACGAAGTTGGGATCAATCGGATCAAATGCGAGATCGATCGCGCCGACGTCATCGTTTTTAAAGAGAACCTTTTGCCACGTCGCGCCGCCATCGCGAGAACGATAGACGCCGCGATCGGGGTTCGGTGCGTAAACGTTGCCGAGCGCCGCAACGAAAACTGTGTTTGGATTTTTCGGATCGACGATGATGCGGCCAATCTGTTTGGTGTTTTCGAGTCCGAGGTGTTTCCAGGTCTTGCCCGCGTCAGTCGATTTGTAGATACCGTTGCCGAAGGCAATCGAGTCGCGCATGTCTGCTTCACCAGTGCCGACGTAAATCACATCCGGATTCGAAGGCGCAACGGCAATTGCGCCGATGGACGCAATATTGGTTGAGTCGAATATCGGAGTCCACGTGCGTCCGGAGTTAACAGTCTTCCAAACGCCGCCGCCTACTGAGCCGAAGTAAAAAGTATCGGGTTGTCCGACGACGCCGCTGACGGCGTTGACGCGTCCGGCCCGGAATGGACCAAGCATGCGCCAACGCAGGCCGGAATAAAGACTGGGATCCAGTTGCTGCGCGCCTGCAGTTAACGCCGTCAGCAACGAAGCGAGTATTGCGATAGTTAGGAAACGGGCAGATCGACAACTCTCGGGCATAGATGGGCTCTCCGTAATTTGGCTGGTTTCGAGTCCGCAATCTTAACCTATTCTCTGCGACCTCTGCGTAATCTCTGCGATCCCTGCGTTAAAAGGGCAATTTCATCGCAGAGGTCGCAGAGATACGCAGAGATCGCAGAGTAGGTCATTTTCCGGTAGAATTTCGCGAGATCCGCAAAATAGGTTTTGACAGTTTTGGTCTTTTGATTAAACTAAGCACTTTGCGGACCCGATAAGTACTGACGCGTTGGTAACCCCAATCACAGAAGGACCAAATATGAGCACTGTTCCACACGATAATTCAGGATCCACTCCGCCTCCGTATCGCATCGCACCGGAGTTGCACCAGATCCTCTACAAGCGACCCGGCCGCGAGTCACTTGAGCCCAAGCCGGAGGAAGTTTTGCCCGAGCCGCCGTACCCGCAACGCCCGAACGTGCAGGAGATGACCCACAAGGAATACCTGAAGCTGAATGGTGTTCGTATGTGGAAAACCTGGGGAGCGCCTTACTTCAGATCGCGGACGCTCAAGAATAGAAAATCATTGCGCCCGATCATCCCTTACCTGTTCACCGACTGGAAGTGCAATCTCGATTGCCACTATTGCTGGTCATACGACAACAGAGTGAAGGGAATGACCGAGGACGTTGCGAAGCGTTCGATCGATTGGTTGCACTCGATTGGTTCTCGCGTTCTGGCCCTGATGGGTGGCGAACCTTTGCTGCGGCCGAAGTTCATTCACAAGATCGTTTATTACAGCTCTAAAAAAGACATCTTCGTTTACTTGCCGACGAACGGGCGTTTGATGAAACCAGACGTGATCGATCGTCTTGGTGATGCGGGTCTCGCGACAGTCAATCTCGCGGTCGATTCGGTGAAGGATCGTAAGTCGTTACCGAAAGCGCTCGAGCCCATTCGTCCATACTTTGATTACCTCGTCAAGAAGCAAAAGGTCTACGGATACACGGTGATGTTCAACATCAACATCTGCCACAACAATATGGACGATGTTAAAGAACTGACCGAGATTGCTCACGCGAATGGGATCGCTACTGATTACCACATCAACGAGACGCCCATGACGGAGCAGGACCACTTCAAACATCTGACGGAGAATGAGACTTACCTCACGCCTGAGGATTGGCCGAAGGTTGACGCGCTGCTCGACTGGCTCAACGACAAGCGGAAGAACGAAGGTTACAAGATGGTGAATCCGATCCAGCACATGGAAGACATGAAGCTGTTGATGCGCGGCAAGGTGCCACCCTGGCAATGTCGCGCTGGTCAGAATTCACTCATCATTCGCACCGACGGTTCCCTCGCGCCTTGTTTCCCAATGTACTCAGCTACGCACGATTGGGGCGTCGTCGGCGATCACAAGTTTGACGTGAAGCAGCTCGATGAAATGAAAGTCGAATGCACCAAGCATTGTCTTTCAACCTGCAACTACATCCTCGGCTACTGCTACGACACGGCTCGTGTGTTGGGCTGGATCGCGAAGACCGCCAAGGGCGGGTTCAGGGGCGTCGAGAGTTTCTAAGTCGATTCTTACTACTGAGCCGCGGATTACACTGATCTGTGTAATCCGCGGTTTTTCATTTACGGATCTTTTCAAGCTTCTTGAGTAGTTCCTGCTTTTCGGGCGCGGATGTTTTCGCGAGAGCCAGACGAAGAGAAGCGAACGTCTTTCTCAACTCAATCTGCTCCTGAACATCAAACTCATTTCCGCCCATCGCGTTGCCCCCCTTAATGACGTCATCAGTGATTCCTTCGGAAAGGTTCCTGATGGCTTCGGATGCCTGCGCGCCGTTCAGGCCTTGACCTTATTTGCTGTGCGTTGACCATGGGCGACGTCCCGACAAGTCGGGACTTGCCCCTGGTATCATATTCCGCGCCTTTGGCGCTTTGAAGCAAATCTGCTGCTACTCCTGCGAACGTTTCTTCCATTGCCACAATCCAGCGGTTACGTCCGTGGGCAGGCGATGGCCCAATTGGCGGGCGAGCAGGCATAGCTGGCCGCGATGATGTGCTTCGTGGGCCACGAAATAGTTGAGAAAGTGGACCATGTCCGTGGGGAAGTTTTGCCAGTTAGCAGATGGTACCGAACCACCGCGTGCGATGCCGAGCCGGATCAACGCAACAATCCCATCACTACTGCGTGTGAGCGCGCGCGTCAATTCAGACGGACGAACGGTGCGACCGTCGACGGTTCGCGGCACCGCAATGCCGTGATCCGCTCCGATCATCTTGATCCACATGCATCTTGTATTGTGAAGGTGCGCCGCGAGCATTCGAATCGTGCGGCGAGGCGATCCGGGAATATTCATGGACCATAAATCACGCGGAAGGTTCTGGATGAGATATGCAGTGACACGCTGGTTTGTGTGCCACGCCGCGATCAGCATCTGCTCGTCGGTTTTGGTTTCCTTAACACTTTTCACATTCGATTTTTTATGTCGCTTACGGTAAGCAGGACCTTCGTGTGATGGTGCCCTGTGTGCGCACGATACAGCGTGCCGCTAACAACGACCTTCCGGCCCAGGAACTTCCTGTATTGACTAAAATCATCGGTAATCACAAGTTGCACCTGGGAAACACCTGTTTCCTTTTCCCAATCAGAACTCGCAGACACACACATTGGCGCAGCCAGGTGCAGCACCCACACACGTTCGGGCTGATCTCCTTTGGCTACACTTTCGTAATTCGGCGGGCCCGGAAACGTATGCCGCAGGATCGTTCCCGTCAAAGCTACTGTGTCAGGTTCATACGATACGCACTTTTGAGGCGTTGTCAGGAGTAACAGCAGGATTAAAGTCATCCCATAACCTCTCGAAACGTCGTCAGAAACTGTTTCATCTCTGGGCCAGTGCCGACCGTCACTCGCATAAACGTTGGCAGCGCAGGGAAGAGCCGGCCAACTTCAACACCGCGACTGCGCATGGCATTGATCACCGGTCTAACTTCGCGACGCAGATCGATCATCATGAAATTCGCGTGCGACGGGATGTAACGAAAGCCGAGTGTATCGAGTTCAGTGCAAACATTCTTTTTCACTTCGCTGTTCATACGACGGCCGCGCGTGACCTGGTCCACATCTTTCAAACTTGCCAGCGCAGCTACAAGCGCCATGATATTCACGCTG
Organism: Pyrinomonadaceae bacterium; assembly: GCA_035257785.1. Classification (GTDB taxonomy): domain Bacteria; phylum Acidobacteriota; class Blastocatellia; order Pyrinomonadales; family Pyrinomonadaceae; genus PSRF01. The sequence goes on along the minus strand of DATEWS010000693.1, from coordinate 2,024 downwards.
TCAAAGATCTGATGCGTTCGCATGCGGCTGATGTTTGCGGTCTGCGTTACGCAATAGCCACAGCGCAGTCCGGCCATGCCGTAGATTTTCGAAAACGTGCGCGCGACGATCAGGTTCGGATAGTCTTTCACGAGCGGAATCACGCTTTCGTAGTCTTTACTCTCGACGTAGTGATGATAGGCCTCGTCGACAAGCACGACCGTCGCCGGCGAGAGCTTTGCGAGAAACTCAGACAGCTCTTTCGCCGGAGTGATGCTGGCGGTGGGATTGTTTGGATTACAGATATAGACAAGTCCCGCGCCGTTCGCAGCCGCGAGCATCTTCTTCAGGTCATGACTGTAATCGGACGCGAGATCGATCTTCACGACTTCGGCGCCCGCCACGCCGGCATGTCGCGCTATCGCTTCAAACGTCGGATTCGCCGTAACGATCTTCTTGTCCTTGCCGGTGAACGCAGCAGCGGAAAGTTTCAGAATCTCGCCCGAGCCGTCGCCGAGCAGGATCTGGTCCACCGGAACGCCGTTCAATCGCGCTAACTCGTCCGCCAGCAGGTCGGCATATTCGTCAGGATAGCGCCACGCGAGACTGAACCCGTCAGTCATCGCTTTCAACGCCGCAGGTGATGGACCGTAAGGATTTTCGTTGGAACTAAGACGAACGATGGTTGCCGGCGAGGCTTTTATCAAGTCGGGTCGCAGTGCCGCATAAGCCGCTGTAACACCAATCAGTTTCGAGAAACTGCGCCGAGAAAGAGTTTGAGTATCCATCGTCTGCATCCTCCGCGCAGGATTATCGCTCCGATTCGTGAAAAGCGGAATGTATTTGTTTGTCAGGTCTTACGACGGATCGAGTAAAGCCGGTGTTCTGTTCGTATCAACAGGCGATCGTTAGCGAGTGCGGGCGACGCCTGGGCAAAATCATCCAGTTCATTCACGTGTGACAACTGAAACTCCTCGCCAGTTTTGATTACGAACGTCTGGCCTTCTTCGCTCAGGCAGAACAGGTTTCCGTTGTAGGCCCACGGCGAAGTCGTGAACGCAGTTGCTGCCGGATCGATTCGCGTCTTGTAGGTTTGCTTTCCGGTCCTGGCGTCATAGCGATTCAAGATTCCGGTCTCCGTGAGGGTGTACACGAAACCTTGATAAGCGACCGACGACGGCAGGTAAGTTCCACCCCGCGGCTGCGACCAAACCACATACTCGTTCGCAGTTTGACCTTCTTTGAGAGAAATATCGCCCGAGGCGCCGGGTCGAATCGCGAACAATGGACGGCCACGACCACCATTGATATAAAGCAAACCTTCATAAGCGAACGGCGTTGGGATCGGCGTAAATGCCATGCCTGACATGCGCCACAACTCTTTGCCGGACAGGTCGTAAGTAACCACGGTCTCTGGTCCAACCGCGACTATTTCGGTCCGCAAGTCGTGACGCCAAACGAAAGGTGTCGACCAACCGGAACGCTGTACCGGTTGTCGTTTGCCGCCGAGGTCTCGATTCGTGCGCCACACCTGTTTACCTGTTTGCTTGTTGAAGGCGGCGATGTACTGCTGCTTCTCGTTGTCGCTCACTACGATCAGCAGGTTGCCGGCGAGTGCCGGTGAACTACCGGTGCCAAACTCGAGATAGATCGGATTCGCGTCCAGTGGCGTGGTCCAGGTTTGGTTGCCTTTCAAATCAAAAGACCACACTCCGAGATTCGCAACGTAGACGTAGATTGACTTGCCGTCGGTGACGGGCGTTTCAGAGACAAAGCTGTTTTTGCGATGACGCCCGCCGGGTGGATGGCCGGTATAAAATTCCTTCTTCCATTCGAGCTTTCCGGTTTTCAGGTCAAGGCAATAGAGGAAGTAGTGAAGCATCACCTCGTTAGGTAGTTCAATGTCGCGCTCCGTCACGCGCTTGATAACTTCCTCGATCGGCAGTCCTTGTTTCTGCAGTTCGGCGACATATTCGTTGCTGTATTCAGTGCCGGTCTGCGGCGGCTTCGACTTGCCCTCAGTTGTTACCGTGGTGACGTAAACT
>DATEWS010000692.1:0-3080 GCA_035257785.1 Pyrinomonadaceae bacterium | reverse complement strand
CTTGGCGATTGTGAGCCATTGGGCATCCTCGTATTTGGCGTGGACCGCCTGCCTGACGGTTTGAGCCATCAAGGAGGTTGCTTCCGACCTTGACAGGTTTCTCGCTTGCAGCGCTGAAATTCCTAGACGCTTCAGCAGGTCAAACGCATCTCGGAGTCGCTGCAGCGCCTTTTCGTTTCTGAAATCTTGCGGAAGATTCACGCCGAACACGTCGACCAGTAGGTCCAAGTCAGTTCTGTTCCAGTTCGTTTGTTCGACAACGAAATTCAGAATATCGTCCCTGGTCGGAGAGGGAGACTGGTGAGCAAACTTGAGCAGGTCTAATAAGCCAATTTCCCCTCTGGCAAAGACAATTCGCAGGGAAAGCAGATTGATGAGCCGCAGCCATCTTGGGAAAATAACGCTAGTTGCGTCGGTGGGAAACGTCTTCAGATCGAATAGGCCAAGCGTGTTTCCATTGACGAGCAGCCAGTCGAGCATCTCCGATCCAATGTTGAACCTGGTGGCAACGACTGAGATTTTGTGCAGTCTTGTAAGGCTTTCGAATTGTGCGGGGAAATTAGCTCTGGAGAGCGACGTGGGCTCGGGCAATGCCGGGTTTACCAATCTCGCGAGAAACTTCTTGATAGCGTCTATGAATGTCGGATCACTAATCAAGGAGTCCCATTGATCTTTGAGCACACTTACAGTGCTCATCTCAAAACCAAATATCTCCGCCAACTTTCGTGCGATGGCTTCTGTCTGAGCGCCCTTCTCCAATTCCTGCCCCAGGTCCTGCAGATTCTCAACGATGACGCTATCTTCGAGCTCGATTCCGTTTCCAGCCTCTCCAGTTTGCCGAAGCAGATAATGAAGCTCATCGAAATCAAACTCCGATTCTTTCAGTTGGACCACACTCTCGACGAAGAGCATGGTCTTCGTGGTATCACCGTCCGCAAATGGAGCAACGTCGCTGAGCGCGAGGGACTTGAGGTAGTCGTCTATGCGCAGCCGCAACGCGCGGGCTAAGGTTACGTGGCGATAGAGGAGCGAGAGATTGGGCAGTGTTAGCGCTTTGTCGGCGCCCGCAATAAATATGTCACTTGACTGGACCATTGCATCCAGATCAGCCGCGTCAACCTTGAGAGCGGCTGCAATTGCATCAATATGATCGGAGAGTGTTCCAGATAAGTTTTTAGGGTCCTCGGTAAATGTCGCATCGAGTGGATTCAGATTTGCGCGGCTGCGAAAAAGCTGATCGTAAAGAGATGGCAGAAGCGGCTTGTCCGCGTCGCCTTCATTCGCGTACCGAACAGTGTCGATATCTGCCCAGAAAGCTGCCAGCCGGAGCACGGGGAGATTAAATCGTTTTCGCAATCGTAGCAGGTGTGACGCCTGCACGAGGAAGTCGCCGGTCAATTCACTTTCAAACGCGGAAATCGCTCGATCGAGATCAAGGATGGTCCAACCAAGCTTTCGCCACAATCTAACAAAGCGCACAATGCGGTTTGCAAGTGCGACGTTCAACTCACGCAGTTGCAGCTTGCTGATATCGCAAGTGTCAGGATGATCAGGGTCTGTGGAATCGACGGTAATGCCGCCTGACTTCTTCACATATCTGGTCTGGAGCAAATCGAGTAACTGCTTATATTCGAGCCCGGTGCGTCGCAGAAATTCATCAACCTTCGCAATCGTCTCCAACCACTGGCCTTCAACCTCAAACCCCCATTGCACCCAGGGTTCGGTAGGATCAGGCCCGGTCACGAGCTCGACCTCGTGATTGCTTAGTCCGAGATACTCAGCGGCCAGGTCACGATTGCCTAAGATCGTCTTTCGATCTCCGGAAATAAAAGTTTCGACAATCTGGTGGCGAGGCACACCCAGATGTCCAAGGTACGCCCGGGTTTCCTCTAAAGGTTGATCAAACGGGAGCGTCCAGGGGAACACTGCCTTTTTGAGATCTTCATATGCCTTACGATTCACATATTGCGGATTAGCGGCGCGCTCTCGTGGTGTTCCGCTGGTCTGGCGGCTGCGAGTTTCAACCTCGACGTTGCCACTCGGCTGCTTGCGAACGCTGTAGCTAAAGTCCAAAGCGTCGACGACCCACGACTCGCCCGGGCGCTTCACACGAATGGTTGCGTTATCTAAAGCATTAGACGGAAAGACGGCTTTCAATTCGTTGGAGACCTGGGCCTCATCAAGCTCGGCAATTCGATTACTATCCAACGCAAACGGAGTGAAACTGGGCGGCGCGGCAACTGCGTCTTCCAACACTTCCAAAACCAGATCCACATAAGGCATGCCGGTGTTGGTGTTTTCACAGGTGAGTTCGACGTCGGCCAGATCTGGACGGCGTATGAACAATATGTCTTTGACACTCGGTACTGACGCTGAAGATTTCGCGGGGCGGTCTTTGAGAAAACTCAGAATGTCTACCAGGTAAGCGGCCGGGCTATGAACGCTCTGGCACTGGCCGCACGAGCAGAAATCCAGTGAACCAAACAGCGTAGACCAGTTCGGGATTTCCGCGACAGCACTCGCCACTCGATCGGGCACAACGGACAAGCTAATTCGGTCCATGGCAGGATTCACATCCCCGAGTATTGCGATGGCCGCGGCGCTTACGTGCCGAGCTTTGGCATACGCCTGTTGGGCTTGCTTAGCATCGTCAAAGTGAGGTCCAAAGCGTGCGACAAAATCGTTCCGGCCCATGCGGCCGATGCTGCCGGCAGAGTCAATGCCCGCCTTGAGTAAAGACAGAGCCGGTTCAGCTTTCGACACCACACGATAAACCCGCTGCATCGCCTTCAATTGCTTTTCGGCAACCGTTTTGTCTTCCGAATTATTCAGAGCACTCGGATTTGTTCTTAGAAAACTTGCAAGCCTGGTGTCTTTGATATCAAAAGCAGGATTCGCCTGAAAGAATCTGATTAAGTCGTCTTTACCAGTCACTTCTGTTTCTCTCAAACGTGCAACGAAAAAATCGGTCGGCACCGCAGCTTCGACCGTGCGCGCGAGCGAACGTGCATAGTTACGCTTCTTCTCTTCGTCGTTTGCTCCTTCAACACCGGCTGGTACTTGCACCTTGTGTTCGTTGA
>DATEWS010000691.1:0-2013 GCA_035257785.1 Pyrinomonadaceae bacterium | reverse complement strand
GGCGGGGAGAAAGTGTGGCGCAATCCCCTGAGTAATATGAGAAATGGTGCGGGTTTTGTTAGCGGTGGCCTCTTAGCTTCGCGCAGCGGGACTCTTGAAATATTTTCGTTGCGAATCACACACAATGCCAGATACCCAACTTAGAGGAGCTACACCATGAGCATTATCGACACCCCATTCAGGACAACATCCAGCATCCCTTGTCTAAAATCGCAAGGTGTGAAAACTGTGATTCGCTATTACAATTTCAGCAACTCATCAACATTCCCGAACAAACGACTCGAGCTTCCCGAGGCAGAAGCGCTGGCCGCAGCTGGATTAGAGACCGCCGTCGTATTCCAGCAACGCCAGAATCGGGCGTCAGACTTTACCGAGTTGAAAGGATTCGCTGCGGGGCGCGAGGCATTTCGGCAGGCGCATCACAACATCGGTCAGCCGAGCGGGTCTGGTATCTATTTCTCAGTCGACTTCGACGCCAGCAACAGTGAAATCAACAGCAATGTCATCCCGTTCTTTCAGGGCGTAAGACGTGCGTTCGAGCAGGAGAGCGGCGGAAATTCGGAATACCGTGTGGGGGTTTACGGATCGGGTTTGGTGAGTTCGAGGCTTACGGATAAACGACTCATCGAACTCGTGTGGTTGGCAATGTCGCGAGGCTTCCGCGGCACACGCGACGCATTGGAGGCGGGTGAATTCAACCTGGCGCAATCGCCGATGGAGCGGACGCTTTGCGGACTCGGCGTCGACTTCAACGATCCCAATCCAAATCGGCCTGACTTTGGCGCCTTCAAGATTGAAGTGGACGCACCGGTCCCGGTCCCTGTCTAGGGCAGCTTTGTTGCCAGCAGATCAATCTTCTCGATCACTGGTGGTTGTGCGAGTAGATCGGAGGCTTTGGCCATTAGTGCTGCTGCCACCCTGCCGTTGAGGTGTGCTGTGCGCCCTGATTCGTCAGGGAACACGTCGAAGATGCCGAAGGTTGATTGGCCCATGCGGATTGCGAACCACGCGGTGGTTTCCGGTTCTTCCTGGACTATCGCCAATCCGCTTTTAAGAAAACTCTCAACCTCGGCTTCTTTGCCGGGTTTGGCCTCGAGACGAACGAGCAATCCTACTGTAACCATGCTTATCTCCAATGTCGGCAGGTTTGGTGCCGGAGGTCGGACTCGAACCGACATGAGGAGTGAACCTCGCCAGATTTTGAGTCTGGTGCGTATACCAATTTCGCCACTCCGGCTTGAAGGGATGCACATAATAAGTCTGTTTCCGGTGTAGCGCAACCGCGTCTCGCTGGTCCTCGTTTTAATCACACCTTAAGACAAATTGCGTTTCGCTCACCCGTCTGCCCCATAGTTAAAGCGTTCTATAACAGCAGTTTACCTGTGGCGTAAAAACATGTTTGCCACAAGGCTTGCAAAACAGCTAGAATGCCTGCGCCAGGTTTTGGCGGGGTTTACCCGAACCCTTACCCACGAAACCTCACGAATTGAGCTCTACTAAACTTAACTTGCCGCCATAACCCTGCCCGTTTCAGGAGAGACCAAATGCCGACAACTGTGTCGCCCCGAATACTGATAGTAGATGACGAAATCGAAATAACCGAGATCCTCGCCGACCTCCTCAGTGAAGAATACGAGTGTACCCGCGCCGGATCCGCCGAAGAGGCGCTGACGCGTTTGCAAGAAGGCGAATTCCAGCTCGTGATCAGCGATATCACCATGCCGGGAATGAGCGGGTTGGACATGATTCCTCACGTCAAGGAACTCTCACCGGATACGGTTGTTGTGATGATCAGCGGTATGCAGACCGTTGAGAGTGCGATCGGTGCTTTGCGACTGGGCGCATTCGATTACCTGATGAAACCGTTCGATCTGCGGCAGGTGGAGGCTGTAGTCAAACGCGCACTCGAATATCACGATCTCGTTGTCGCGAAGCAGCGTTATGAAAATCACCTCGAAGAGTTAGTCGAACAAAGAACTGCCGAACTCGATCGCGCGTTGAATTCTCTCGAAG
>DATEWS010000690.1:0-3237 GCA_035257785.1 Pyrinomonadaceae bacterium | reverse complement strand
AAAACAGCGACTAAACGCAGAGGACGCGGAGGGCCGCAGAGGGCCGCAGAGAAAATATCCGTGATGAACGCGGACGCCACAATTAACATGGGATCGACGCACTCGATTTGCCAGGATTACGTAATCGCGCGGAATAACTACGTGATCTTGTCAGACGGTTGCTCATCCTCACCCGATACTGACATCGGCGCTCGCTTGCTTGTCAAAGCATTGGACCGACTTCTAAAGAACCCGACTGACATCGAAGCACTACACAAGGACGCCGCTCGCATCGCACTCGACTGGGCCAACATGATCGCTCTGCCTCCTCAATCCGTAGACGCCACGCTCTTGAGCATTCACGTAACCGGTGAAGATCTGATCATCGCCTGTTCCGGCGACGGCGTAATCATTCTCGAATCGCAGGCAGGCGTTCTCGATGTCTACTCAATCTCAAGCCCTTCAGGTTATCCGTTCTACGCGTCCTATGTTCATCAACCGGATCGCTTGTCGCAGCTGGTCACAAACGATCGTCACACCAAAACGATCAAAGACTTCAGATCAAACACCGTAACAACAAGCGACTCACTCACCGTCACGTTCAAACTAAACGTCGCTGATTACAAGTACGTCGCCGTTGCGTCCGACGGCATGAATTCCTTTTTCCACACGCAACAAGCGACCAACGGCAAACGCGTCGAACCCCTCAGCCTGCCTGATGTGCTCAACGAATTCTGGTCGTTCAAAAACACGCACGGCGCCTTTGTCGAACGTCGCATGAAGCGGTTCAAGAAAGACACGCACGCGAAGGGTTGGCAACACGCGGACGATCTTGGAATCGGTGTGATTCACCTCGGAGATAAGCATGTTCGGCAAAGCCCTCAAAACGTATTGGAAGGGTGACAACTCTGGCACTCGTTATTTCGTTCCGAGCAAAGGTCAGATCCGGCTGGGGCAATCGGAATTCAAAGCCAAGGGCGGGGAAGGCGCGGTCTACGTCAAAGGTTCGAATGCCTACAAGATCTACCACGACCCATCACACTGCATCAGCCAGGCAAAGATCGACGAGCTCTCCGTACTGATCCAACCAAGCATCATTCGCCCCTTGGAGTTAATAATCGACAGCGATAACACGCCGGTTGGTTACTCGATGCGCTGCGTTGGCAAGGCGCACGCGCTCTGTCAACTCTTCCCCAAAGCCTTTCGCCAGCGAAACAACCTTACTCCCGAACTAACGTTGCGCCTCGTTCGGCAGTTACAAACCGGCGTGTCGCACATTCACAGCCGTGGAATTCTGATCGTGGATCTCAACGAGTTGAATTTCCTCGTCTCCGCTGATTTCAGCGAGCTTTTCTTTATCGACGTCGATAGTTATCAAACGCCGTCTTTTCCCGCGACTATGTTGATGGAAAGCGTTAGAGATCGACACGCTAAAACGTTTAGCGACGACTCGGATTGGTTCTCTTTCGCGGTCATTTCGTTTCAGATGTTCGTGGGGATTCACCCGTTCAAGGGAACGTACCCTGCGTTTCAGCACCTGCCTGACAACGCGGCGAAACTCGACGAGCGCATGCGTGCGAACATTTCCGTGCTGCATGCAGGAGTTTCGGTGCCCGCCGCATGCTTGCCGTTTTCAGTCATTCCGCCAAACTATCTCGATTGGTACCGCGCGGTGTTTGAGGACGGCAAGCGTTTAGCTCCGCCGCAAGCTGTGCAAGCTGCAATTACGATCGTTGGTCCCGTAGTGGCCAGGACGATTGCGAGTCGCAAATTTGAAGTCAGAGAAGTTCGCGAATTCGATAGTGAGATCATCTGGCACGACGGTGTCATCACCGCGACTGAGAAGCGCGTCTATTTCAACGGGCAGAAATACCCGCGGCCGCCATTCGACACGAAGTTGATGATCACTCCGCGACGACGACACCTCATCGCTGCTTATCATGACGGAACTCAGCTCAGGTTTCGCGATCTCACGATGAATCGATCGATCGATACTGAGGTCAAAGGCGAAGAGGTGATGCTCAGTCACGGCCAGTTCTACATCAAGCAACACGAGCGCATCTTTGCGATCGATTTTGTCGAACTGCCGAACAACACGTTGCTGGCTCTCAGATCCGTTGCAAATGTTATGATTAACTCGACGCGGATGTTCGATGGCCTATCGATTCAGAATTTGCTCGGAGCTCATTACGCGTCGATTCCGAGCGCTGGCGGCTGTCATCAGGTGCGCCTGGCTGAGTTAGATGGCGGGCAGATCGTCAACGCGAAACTTTATCGCAATGTCCTGATTGTGCTCGTCACAAATGCCGGACGCTATGACAAGCTTGTCTTTCGTTTTGCGAAAGACTTCGGCAGTTATGATGTCCGCATCGTGCCCGACGTGACGACTCCTGATATTGAGTTTACGGTCCTTGACACAGCCGTGGTCCTTCATCTCATCGACGAGAAGCTCGAGATCTTTTCGAGCACGAAAGATTCAATGAAGATTAGTGTGGTTGAAGACGAGGCGCTGAAAGACGATCTCAAACTCTTCCACACAGGCAAGCAGGCGCTGATGGCCAAAGGACGCAAGCTCTACAAATTCAGACTGATCGCTTAGCTTTGAGCACAGACGCAACTTACGGCAAACAAGATCGCGGCAACGCGGCTGCGTATGAATCGTATTTCGCGGGCATGGACTCGTCCATGCAGCAAAAGGTGGCGCTGACGACGGCGCATTTTCCCGTGCGCGGCAAAATCGCGGATATGGGTTCTGGTTCCGGACGCGGCACATTTGATCTCGCTTCGCTGTACGACGGCCTGGAGTTAGTGGGCGTCGATGTCAATCCAATCTCGGTCGAGCGGGCGCACGAAAAATTCCAACGCGCAAATCTTTCTTACGTTGTCGGTGACATTTCGCAGATGGTGTTTCCCGCCAACTCGCTCGACGGCATTCTCGATTCTTCGGTACTGCATCACGTTACCAGCTTCAACAACTTTGACGTCAATCGTGTTCTTACAACGCTCGACAATCAGGTGGCCCAACTCAAACCGGGCGGCGTGATTATTATCCGGGACTTTGTCATTCCCGATGGACCAGAACAGGTTTTTCTCGACCTGCCGGTCACGGATGGTGAGTTGTCGACGGCTGCGCTCTTTGAAGTCTTCGCGCGCGAGTGGCGCAGCAGTGTGAACCCGGATGGACCAGTGCCATTTGAAATGCTCGAATCTTCGCGCGAGGGCTTTGTTCGCTTTCGTGTGACGCTGCGGGCGGCGGCG
>DATEWS010000689.1:0-3498 GCA_035257785.1 Pyrinomonadaceae bacterium | reverse complement strand
TGAATTGCAGCATGCTAACGCGGTCCAAGGATGTGACTTGGGATGTCTCTATGTGTAATCGGCGATTAGGGAATTATCTGCGTAATCTGTGGATGGGTTTGTTTTCGGCGAAAAAATCTATTGACAGCCTCTGAAATCTATACTAAAAACTTCGTTCGCTGAGACAACAAACTAGGTTTTCTGCAACAAACTTCAGTTTTCCGCTCAGCCTTGTCAGTACCCGCGCGCCGTTTTAATCCGCTTTTCAGTACTTGAGGAATCGAAAATGAGAAAGCTATTCTCCGCCGCCGCACATCTGTTTCTGCTCGTTCTCCTGGCCACTTCGTCCGCCTTTGCCCAGAACAATAAAGGCGCGATTGTCGGCACCGTCAAAGACCCAAATGACGCCCTCGTCTCCAAGGCCCAGGTCAAAGTAACCAGTGTCAAAACCGGCGAGGTTCGCGACGCCGAGACCAGCGACGACGGCACGTTTACCGTCACCAACCTCGAGCCCGGGCCTTACAACGTGACCGTCGAAGCCTCCGGCTTCCAGCCAGTCACGGTTCAAGCGGTCCAAGTCGAGACAAACTCGCGCTTACCGCTCGACGTGAAGTTCGCGAACATCGCGGCAAGTAGTTCGTCAGTGACGATCAGCGCCGACTCTGCGCCACTGGTTGAAAGTGAGACGAGCGTGCGCGGCGATCTCATCACGGGCAGGCAAGTCACCGATCTACCGATCCCGCAAAGAAACTTTACTTTGCTCGCAGGTCTCTCTCCGGGCGTAACACGTCCCAACCTTGGACTGCTGGGTGGCGGCGGCAACTTCGTCGAAGGTGGCGGTGGTCAGAACAACACTGAGTCAACTCGTTTTCGTGAATCCGGCGGATCAGTTTTAGTTATTAACGGGGCGCGCGCCACTAACAACAACTTCACGCTTGACGGCGTGGACAACAACGAATCTCAATTTGGCCAGATCGCGATCTATCCGCAACCTGATGCAATCGCAGAGTTCAAAGTAGAATCGAGCGTGCCGTCGGCGGAGTCCGGGCGTGCGGGCGGCGGGATCATTTCCACTACCTTCAAGTCCGGCGGTAATGAAGTTCACGGGACGGTCGGCGAGATTTATCAGGGCCGCTTCTTGAGCGCGGCTGCGGCGAAATTTGATAATCCTGATTCACAGCCGGTTCCGAATTACGTCACGCACAATTTCTACGGCACTGTTGGTGGTCCAATCTTTTTGCCGCGACCGGGCGAAGGCGGAAAGATGTGGTACGACGGCCGGAATCGGTCGTTCTTCTTCTTCTCGCTCAACGGACAACGAAACAGCACGCCGATCTTCGGTGGTACGGGCGATCCGCAGGCAGTGCCGGTGCCGACTGCGAGAATGCGTGTCGGCGATTTCAGCGAATTATTGAAGCCTGGAACCTCTCAAGCTTTCGCGGTTGCAGGAGGCGGCACAGTTACTGCCCCTATCGGAACTATCTTCGCGCCGAACGGCACGCCCATTCCCGGAAACGATCTACGGAATTGCCCCAGCTGTGGTCCATTCTCACCGTTTGCTCTCGCTTACGTGAATGCGTTCCCACTTCCGAATCGTCCCGGTGCGGGTCGCAACTTCGAGACTAATCGCAAGGAACACGCCGTCGTTGACAGCTACGACATTCGTATCGATCATCACATCACCGAGCAGAACACGCTCTTCGGTCGCTACAGTAAATCCAACACGGCGCGAGCGCGCGACAACTTCTTCCCGCTCGGCACTTCGCCAACCGGCAACGATCTCCCGGCTGGTCCATCCGCTGGTGATGAGTTTGGCGATTCAAAAGGCTTCACGCTCGGCGATACGCATGTGTTCTCGCCAACCGTTGTGAACGATGCGCGCTTCGGATACACGCGAGTGCAAATCGGAATTTTTAATACCGGCGTCAACGGCACTGGCGGATTCAGTCCCACCATTTCGGCACAGCTCGGTGCTCCCAACATCAACATCAGTCCAAACACCAGCGGAATCGTCCTCGTCGGAATTGTCGATACGCTAACCGGCGAGGATCGCGCCACTGAATTCACCGGGGATGGTGGTCCATTCTATTTCCTCTCGAATAACTTCCACGTCGCGGATGCGGTCACAGTCGTGAAAGGGAATTCTACGTACAAGTTTGGCGGTGACTATCGTATCCGCCAGAACAGCAACTACGACGGCGGTCGCAACGGAGGCACCAAGGGGAACTACCAGTACGGAACGACCAATAGCGGCTTCGTGAATGGTAATTACAACGGCATTGGTCCAAACGACACCGGTTCGTCGCTCGCGAATTTCCTGCTTGGTTACAGGCCGGGATTCGTCGGCCGGGGCGATCCGGGTGGTCCATTCTATCAATCGAATAAAGAGATGGCTTTCTTCGTCCAGGACGACTGGAAAGTCAATCAGGATTTAACTCTGAATCTCGGTCTGCGTTACGACATCTTCACCGCGCCCACAGAACGTTTTGATCTACAGAGCAATTTCGTTCCGGCAACGAATACGATTCAGATGGCCGGTGGGGGCGCGCCCGGCGGACGCGATCTTGCAGACACTGACAAGAACAACTTTGGACCACGCATCGGGTTCGCGTATAGCGGTTTCAAGGCTGATAAGAGGTTGGTCCTGCGTGGCGGCTATGGTTTGCTCTACTCAACCGACACCGCCGCGGCGCAACCTCTGACTGCCAACCCCGGAACGGGCGCAGGCCAATATCAGTGCCAGCCGATAACTACTCCCGGAGGTTGTCCAGCTTTCTTCCTCGCTCGCAATCCATTTGATCGCGGCGTGCCGACGGCGCCGTTCACGGTGCAAGCGCCCGGCACGAGCTTTCCAGCGCCCAGTGGCAGTTCGATACGTTTCAACGATCCAAATCGCAAGGATGAGATGTACCACCAGTACAATTTGACGGCGCAGTATGAATTCGCTCCCAACTGGCTAGCGGAAGCTGCGTATGTGGGATCGTTAGGGCGAAACCTTCTGGTGTTGCAAAACATCGGCATTGGGAACGATGAGGGCGGCCCCGGCGCGCGTGAGGTGCTCACCAGCACGATCATTGCCCAGAGATACACCGCCAGTTCGAGGTACGATTCACTCCAAACAAAGCTCGAAAAACGTTTCGTCAAAGGACTGTCGATCCTCGCCTCATACACCTGGGCGCACGCGCTCGACGATTCGCCCGGCGGCATCTGTAGCAACGGTGCGAGTGCGCGTGATTGCGGTCCGGACGATCCACTGAGACCGGAGCTCGAACATGCGAGTTCGGACACAGACGTCAGACACCGTTTCACGTTTTCTGATGTGTGGGATCTGCCGTTCGGAAGAGGGCGGCGGTATGGCTCGGATATGAATCGTGGTGTCGATGCGATTTTTGGTAACTGGCAGTTCAATAACATCGTTGTCTGGCAGACTGGCCCAGTATTCAATGTCACTTGTGACGGTGGCCGCGTCGATTTGATCGGGGATCCGAATCCATCTGAGGCCCAAAGAGATCAGGGACT
>DATEWS010000688.1:0-2124 GCA_035257785.1 Pyrinomonadaceae bacterium | reverse complement strand
GAAACGACAGCCCCCGAGAAGCGGGTCGTTAGAGATGAGCCGGACGAAGTGACAGTAGTGAGGCCGCGTGAAGAGCCGGTTTATGTGCCGCCTGCTGTTCCACGCCGCGAACCGGTGATGGTGCCTGTGCCGGGTGCTGTGCCACCGCCGCAAGCTGCTTCAAGTTTTAATCCGATGAAGATCTTGATCCCAGCGGCGGTTGCGGTGCTGGTGGTGTTTGGTCTGTTCTTTGTGTTCAACCGGAATACTCCGGCGACAGATGCGAATACAAATCAGCAGCCGCAGACACAGACGCTCGCTGCGGACCCGAACAGTCAGCCGGTGCAGCCCACGCAACCGGCGACGGGTAAGCCTGAAGAGGGATTGCCTTCCGGAGGATCGATCGCGCCGTCGGCGAATGTGAATGCGAGTCCGAATGCGAATACGGCGGTCTCGCCTGAGGCGATTGAGGACGTCACTCCGACTGCGAACGTCAACTCGAATGCGAACAGCAACGCGAATAGTAACAGCAACAGTAATCGAAAGGCGCCCGCATTGCCGGAGCCGACGAAGAGCGTAGTGCCGGAAACTCCCCCACCACCAGCGCCGACGGCGACTAAGGCACCCTCAGCGACTCCAACCCCGTAAAAATTTCTCACGCAGCGGCGCAACGGCGCAACGTTGTGCCGTTGCGCCGCCGCGTGAGAATTAAACTAGCGTTTAATGGTGTCTACAATTAACCGGGTGAACTCTTCCGCATTCTCAATCGCGATCTCAATTTCCATCACATAACACGGAATCGAGAATGCCAAGCCACGGAGTTTCACTGCATCTTTCGCGGTTGTTATCAGACTACTCGCACCAGCATCCTTAATAAGCGAATCAATTTCAGTCTGCGAGTAGACGTGATGATCGGGGAATGATCTCCGTAACCCGATCTCAAATCCCAACTGCCGCACGTTCTCAAAAAACGATCCCGGATTACCAACCGCACAAAACGCTGCTATACGCGCGGGTGGCGCTAGCGTCTCGCCCGTATTCTTCAACGACACCACACGCACCGGCCACATCGATGATTTAAATATCGGTCTTCCGCCAGTAAGGCGCGTGATTTCCGCAGTCAGCCCTTCAACATCACCTACCTGATCGCAACGCGTAATCACCACGCAATCCGCCCTGCTCAATCCTTCGCGCGCTTCTCGCAGGCGTCCGTAGGGAAGCAATTGCCCGCCGCCCCACGGATTCGTCGCATCAATCGTCACGATGTTAAGATCGCGCGCAAGTCGCAGGTGCTGAAAACCGTCATCCAGCACAAAACATTCGGTCCCGAAATCTTTGATCGCTTCTTCACCCGCTGCGATTCGATCTGCGCTACTGATCACCGCCGACTTTCCTGTCAGTTTAGTCGCCAGCAGATACGGTTCATCGCCCGCCTCCGCAGGTGAAGCGAGCACGCCGTACCCGTCAGACACGATCACCTGGAGATGCGGATCCTTGCGACCATAGCCGCGCGTCAGTATGCAGACTTTCTTACCTTGCGACGCGATAGTTCTCGCGACCCATTCGACGAGCGGCGTCTTTCCAGTTCCGCCGGTGGTGATGTTGCCGATGCTGATCACCGGACGATCGAGTTTGGTGGTTTGAAAGGTCCCACGACGATACAGCGACAGTCGCGTACGCGTGACTGCGCCGTAGAGTAAGCTCAGGGGCGGAAGCACAAATGATTTCATGAGGTATGTGAGAGCAGCGGCGCGATGAATTTTATTGTTCTATCAGCAGCGCCCTGGTTATCGGTGACAAGTTGTTTTGCGTGGCGGCCGAGTTCTGCTCGTTCGTTTGTGTTCGCAAGCAATCTTTTCAAGACATAAGTGAGTTCCGCGGACGCGGCTGAAGTCTCAACCGGCGGCAGTTGGACGATCGCGTTCGCTTCACACATCAGATCGACGATCGCGTGAAAATTATGAGTATGTGCGCCGGTGACGACTGGCGCGCCCGCCGCCGCCGGTTCCAGTACGTTGTGTCCACCGCGATCTACGATGCTGCCGCCGACGAAGACAACGTCCGCGAGTGAATAAGTCGCCGGCAGTTCGCCAATCGTATCGAGCAGGATTACAGTCGCGTTAGCGTCTTCAGCGGCAGGAACAG
>DATEWS010000687.1:0-15513 GCA_035257785.1 Pyrinomonadaceae bacterium | reverse complement strand
ACTGACGCATACGCCAATCGCTGCCGGTACAACTCCGACTTCACAGCGTCTACACCAAAGTGCTTTTCAAGAAACTGCGTCGCGAGAAAACGCACGAGCGCATCGCGCAGCACACCATTCCCTTCACCGCGAACCGCTGTTTGACCGCCGATCCACAAGTGCCCAACAGCTTCAGCAATCGAAAGCGCAGTAGCCGCATCGATTTTCGGCAAGCGCAACGTATCGGCATCAAAGAGCACGGTGCCGCCATCACTAAAACCCGCGCCTCGGCGCACTGCAACGAGCCGCACGGGAACGTTAGGCGCCGGACCAAACGCTGTCGCATAAAACGAACGCGCCGCAGCCGCAAACGCGATTAATGCCTCAGCTCGTTTGCGCTCTTCCGCGCCTGCGCCTTTTTCCATCAGCACGACAACGCCCTTTCCGTCCGCGGTGCCTTCGACTTTGTCCCAGTCACCTTGTAAGAAGAACGGCTGCGCATTTAACGACTGCTCGAAAGAAATCGCACCCGCAGTTCCACCTTTCTCAGCGCCCGAAGAGATCGCGTTCGGAATGTTTACCGTCAAACGAAACGGCGCGGTGTCAGCGCCACGCACGGAATAAGGAGTGTTCGGCATCGGATACCAGAACGAGAGGGGCAGAAACACTGTGCCGATCGGACTGATCGCCGCGAGACCGGAATTGCTTTCGACCGGAAGCACATACGTCACCGCTGCGATAATGGCGCCGTTTGGAGCGACTGAAGCAGGCAACGAGATCTCGATCTTTTGCAGATCTCCACGAGGCTCTGCGCTGGGTCTGAAGCTTGCTGCGGCGCCGCCGACCGTCACCGATTTCACACTCGCCTTCGAGTTGAGCCTGACAGTCATCGTTCGTCCTGGTCCATTGCCAACATTAGTCGCCGCGATAGTTGCAACGGCATTTAGTGAGCGTTCCTGAACGTTGGCATTGATATCAAACGACGTAACCTGCCAGAACACGTTGACCGGCGTCTGTGCCGCAACCGGCGCCAGCAGACAGAGAATGAGCGTCAATAAAAAAAGGATTCTCATGGTTTACGGATAAAAAAAGAAATCCATCCACGGATTACACGGATTGTTTTTATGTAGTCCGCGTAATCTCTGGATAACAACTCTAAAGCGCATCGCGCACGAGCTGGTGAACGTCGCGCAGCATGTTCAATAACGGAGCCATTCGTTCGAGCGGTAATGCATTCGGTCCGTCAGACAGCGCCCGCTCCGGACAATCATGCACTTCCATAAACACCGCATCGACGCCACACGCAACCCCGGCACGCGCAAGCGGTTCGATGTATTCGGATTGGCCGCCAGTTGCATGACCCAGACCGCCGGGCAGTTGCAGCGAGTGGGTCACGTCAAAAACTACCGGCACGCCAAACCCGCGCATGATCGGAAACGAACGCATATCAACTACAAGATTATGATAACCAAAACTCGCACCGCGTTCCGTCAACAAGAGTTTTTCACAACCGACTTCGCGCGCCTTGTCGACGATATTGCGCGCGTCCTGCGGCGCCAGAAACTGTCCTTTCTTCACGTTAACTGCTTTGCCGGACTGCGCCGCCGCAATAATCAAATCGGTTTGCCGTGACAGGAAGGCGGGTATTTGCAGCACGTCGACAACCTCCGCGACACGCTCGACTTGCGAAACATCGTGAACATCCGTGAGCACGGGCAGATCGAGTTCCTCCCTGACTCGCTGCAACACTTCGAGCCCGGGTTCCATACCCAAACCGCGAAAACTCTTGATTGACGATCTGTTTGCTTTGTCGAACGAAGCTTTGAAGACGAAGTCGAGACCCGCAGCGTGCGCGCGTTCGCGACACTCGCGCGCCATCATCAGCGTGTGCTCCGGGCTTTCGATTACGCAAGGGCCGGCGATAACTGTCAGCCGACCGTCTCCAAAGGTCGCTTTACCAACCGTAAAGGGTCTAGTCATAAGCAGAGTTTAGCCACAAAGAGGCACAGAAAGCACAAAAGGATATGCAAGGACTTTAACTGCTTTTGTGCTTATGTGCCTTTTTGTGGCAACCCGAGTATACGCTTGACCTTGTCTAGAAATGAACTGGGCTCAACTGGTTTGTGATCGTCCGTCTTTTTGGCTACGGGCGTGGCGCCAAGCACCTTAATTTCAGTCGACCCGGAACTGAGCGCACGTTTTTCACGGAGACGTGAGATATCCACTACTAAACGCCCCGACGGCGATTCGACACCTGCATCGCGCAACGCCTCGATATCGGGCGCGCTCTTCAACGCGTGATGCTCCAGGCCCAGGCGCTCGGCAGTCTCGAGTAACTCCCGGCGAAACTCAGCGGCGTTCGCAAATCTATCGGCAGGTTGTTTCTCGAGTGCCTTGAGGATGATGCGTTCGACGTCTTCCGGAATGGCAGCGACAATTTCGCGTGGTGAGTGCGGCTGGTCGTTCGCGTGCTTCTGCGCAATCTCGACTGGAGTGGAACCTGTGAACGGTGCCATGCCGCTCAACATCTCGTAGAGAATCACACCGAGACTGTAAACGTCCGTTGTCGGAGTTAACTCGTTACCGTTGTACTGTTCCGGCGACATGTAACGTGGCGTACCGATAACCGAGATGGTCGGAGGCGTGAGATCGTCATCATCATCAGGCGTGAACGTCGCGATACCGAAGTCGAGCACTTTGACAATCGCAGGCTGATCGGCGCTCTGCGTGACGAGAATATTCGATGGCTTGAGATCGCGATGAATGATTCCGGCTTCGTGTGCCGAGGCGACTGCGGCCGAAGTTTGCAGCATCAGTGATATCGCGCGTGCTGTTTCGAGTGGCGCCTCGCGAGTGAGAATCTCGCGCAGGGTGCGACCTTCGAGCAGTTCCATCACGATGTAGATCACCCCTTCGGCGGTCTGTCCGAAGTCAGTCACTGCGACCGCGTTCGCATGGCGTAGCTTTACTGCCGCGCGCGCTTCACCTTGAAAACGAATTCGCGCGGCTTCGTCTTCAACGAATCGTTGATGCAAAAACTTTATCGCGACCGGACGATCCATCGAGAGATGACGCGCGCGATACACGGCGCCCATACCGCCGGCACCGAGACGTTCTTCGACGATATATTTCTCGTCGAGCGTGCGGCCCACAAAAGGATCCGCCGCGGTCAGTGTAGTTTGACCGTTTGTCATCTCATGAAGTGAGGTGGTTCTGGGCAGTTAACAATCGAGCTAATCGCCGCTGGTGGCAGTCATTCGTTCGTGCACCACCAAGTCGACCTCTCCATTCTTCTCCATTGAGGTCTCCGAGTGCAAACGATTTCCGTAAGCGGCGCGAACAAATGCCGCAAACAATGGGTGAGCATTCAATGGTTGAGACTTGTATTCAGGGTGAAACTGGCAAGCGACAAACCACGGATGTACGTCGCGCGACAGCTCGATCATCTCGATAAACTTTCCATCGGGCGAGACGCCGCTGAAGACCAGTCCTTCCCTTTCCAAACGTTGCCGGTACTCCGGATTGAACTCATAACGATGACGATGACGTTCGCTGATCTGGTCGGCGCCACCGTAAACATCCTGGACCAGCGAACCCGGCGCTAAGACACAGGGCCATGCGCCCAATCGCATAGTACCACCTAACTCTTCAACACCAACCAGGTCGCGTAACTTAAAGATCACGGGATGTGGTGTTTCCAGATCGAATTCAGTTGAATCAGCGTCCTTTAGTTCACAAACGTTTCGCGCATACTCGATACAAGCTGTTTGCATGCCGAGACAGATTCCGAAGTAGGGCGTGCGAGTTTTGCGAGCGTAAGAGATGGCGCGGATCATGCCGGCGACGCCGCGTTTGCCGAAACCACCCGGCACCAGAATGGCATCAAAATCGCGCAGACGATTCTCATAGTCGTCGTCCATCAACTCTTCTGACTCGATCCACTTCACGTCAACGCGCAGATTGTTTGCGACACCGCCATGCGTGAGGGCTTCGCGTAATGATTTATATGAGTCTTCAAGCTCGACGTACTTGCCCACGATCGCGATCGAAGTTTCGCCGCCCGATGGTTCGCGAATTGTCGAGACCAGGTTGCGCCATTCCGTTAGATCGGCGTGTGGCGCCTGCCCGTCGAGTCCCAACTGAGTAACGATCAAACTATCGAGTTCCTGCTCGTGAAATGCGAGTGGCACATCGTAAATCGTATCGACATCCTGAGCACTGATCACAGCAGTTTCTTTAACGTTACAGAAGAGCGCAATCTTGCTGCGCAGCTCGCGCGAAAGAGGCTTTTCCGAACGACACAGGAGAATGTCGGGTGCGATACCTATCTCACGCAGGTCGCGCACTGAGTGTTGCGTTGGTTTTGTTTTCAGTTCCCCTGCGGCAGCGATGTAGGGCACAAGCGTGACGTGAATAAACAGCGCGTTGCCGGCCCCTTCTTCGTTACCCATCTGCCTGATCGCTTCGAGAAACGGTAGTGATTCGATGTCGCCGACCGTGCCGCCGATCTCCACGATGATCACGTCAGGCTTATCGTTTTCAGCAACTTTGCGAACTGCGTCTTTGATCTCGTTCGTGATATGAGGAATGACTTGTATGGTTTTGCCTAAGTAGTCACCGCGACGCTCTTTCTCGATCACAGAGAGATAAATGCGTCCGGTGGTCCAATTATTCGCCTGCGAAAGGTGCGCGTGCGTGAAGCGCTCGTAATGGCCGAGGTCCAGATCTGTTTCGGCTCCATCATCAGTGACAAAAACTTCGCCGTGCTGAAACGGCGACATCGTTCCCGGATCGACGTTGATGTAAGGATCGAGTTTGATCAGCGCCACGTGCAGACCGCGACTTTCCAGCAGACATCCGATTGACGATGCTGCCAGGCCCTTCCCAAGACTCGAAACCACACCACCCGTAACGAAGATATATTTAGGCATCGGATTCTCCATTGGTTACCTTGTCATCGTTTTGGCCAGGCTCCGGAGGATCTCCGGATTCCTCTTTCTTGTTGTAACGTCCCTGCCGTAAATCTTCCTGTACTTCGATCGCCTTTTCCGCCGCCGGATCGAGAAACTTTTGCAGTCCTGACAAACCGGCGCTTATCAGGCTCGGTCCTTCCTGTGCGCGCTTTTCAAACTCTTCGACGGAAACGTCGTATGGCTTGCTCAACTGTGAAAGGCCGATGAGACCGCACAAGACGATGAAAAGGATTACAGCTATTCCGATCCAGTCGCTCATACTGTCAGCGGCCTCCATTCTGAAGTCATCAGTTCTCTGACACGTTCGAGATCTGCAAACGTGTCCACGCCCGTTGAGGCGGCGCAGGCTTGAACGACTTTGATTTTGACCCCGTGTTCCAAAGCGCGTAATTGCTCGAGTGCTTCGATCTGTTCGAGCTGCGACGCCGGCCACTTTGTAAACTCCAATAACACGTCGCGCCGATAAACGTAGAGGCCGGTGTGTTTGCGAAACAACTTCAATAGGTCGGCCTCGTTGTACTTCACTGCATCGCGCACATAAGGTATCGGTGAACGCGAAAAGTAAACAGCGTTATCGTTACTATCCAAAACAACTTTCACTAGATCGGGATTACGCAAGTCGTTGATCGACTCGATCGGTTCCCAGGTAGTAACGATTCCGGCGCCATTCGTTTTTGAGATCTCGTGGGCCATCGTATCGACCGCGCGTTCGATCGTCGCGGGTGAGATCATCGGTTCATCACCCTGCACGTTTACTACGATCTCAGCTTCGGGAATGTTATCGGCGACTTCGGCAACGCGATCGGTGCCGCTCGTGTGATCGGGCGACGTCAGGACCACCTCAATTCCGTTTCGTTGAACGGCATCGACAATCTGCTGGCTGTCAGTTGCGACAATTACGCGGTCGACGTTGCATGCAGCGAGCGCACGTTCGGCAACCCAGCAAACCATCGGTTTTCCGGCAATTTCGACGAGGGCTTTTCCTGGCAGACGGGTTGATGCGAGGCGGGCTGGAACAATGGCGACCGTGCGATTCACGGGGTAACAGCTTAGCTTGCGGCACTCGCGACTGTCAATGAATGTAATCCGTGTTTACTTCTTGCGCGTCGCTGCGGCCTTCTTCGCTGAACGAGAGCGCGAGGCGGCCGAACGTTTTCGCGCGGCCTTGCGTGCCTGAGTCGAGAGTGCTTCCTTCGACGCCGCGCTGCGACCCTCTCGCTTCAGTGCCTTTTTCGTTGCTCGCGAACGCTTCGCCGACTTCTTTCCACCACTATGCGCTTTGCGCATGTCGCGCTCCGCTTGTTCTTTCGTGTCTTCGGACGAGCCCTTGGATGGTGGCAAGTCAACACCAGCACGTCGCGCCTTGGACAATCCAATCGCAATCGCCTGCTTCGTCGAGCGCGCACCGTGCTTGCCTTCGCGAATGTGTTCAATCTCTTCGCGCACGAATTCGCCGGCCTGAGTGCTCGCCGCCTTGCCTTCTCTCTTGTCGCGCCGGGCTCTTTCCAGTGTCTCTTTTTCCGGCATGTAGACCTCCCCTATGACCGAGCTTGATACGGAACGGTTAACCTTCATTACGAATAGGCAAGGTGTATTCCTGAAGACTTTTGCGGTCTGAGATTCGCACCCAAAGCGCTCGATTTTTCGTCACAAACGGCCGCTGGCAGGTGTTATCACTTTGAAAGTCCGATTCTCAATCCCGCGGAGGTCTGAAATGCCCAAAAATGTCTGGAACCGTTTCTTTATCGGTATGGCTCTAATCACCAGTGTCGCACTGCTAATCTGGCTTGCCGCGGCGAGTGCTATCGCGCAAAGCACTATGACGGGTGAGTGGACCGCGACTGTTTCTACTAAGGACCCTTCAAAGATTCAATTGAATCTGGAGCGCCGGAGTGATAAGTCAGGCCGGCACCAGATGGGCCAGAGCTTCCAGTTTTCAGATCTACAGGGTTTGACTCGGGAACAGGCGCTGAACGGCGGACCCGTGAGCTTTAGTCTCGTGCGTGAGGCGGGCCGGATCGATATGGAAGGGACTTTCCAGAACGGCAAGGGCTCGGGCACGTTTCGATTCACCGGAAATGCAGGGTTTGTTTCGACGATGAAGGGGCGCGGGTTCGACTTCGAACAGACTTCACGCACGGACGATCGAGATTCTGAGGATCGGCTATTTGCCGCGACGGTACTCAACGTCACCGTTGCTCTTGCCGACGATCTCAACTCCGCTGGTTTGGGCAAGCTCCAGGTCGAGGATCTCTTCAAGGCCGCGATCTTCAAGATCAATTCCAACTTCGTGCGCGAGATGAAAGCGAGTGGATTTAATAATCTCGGGCTGGAAGATCTCGTGAAAGCGCGGATCTTCAAGATTGATGCTGAGTTTGTAAGGCAAGTGAGTCAGATGGGTTTCGAGAAGGAACCGTTTGAAAGTCTCGTGAAGATGCAGATCTTCAAAGTCACGCCTGAGTTCATTACTGAAATGCGGAATGAGGGTTTGACTAACCTGCAGGTCGAAGATCTTGTAAAACTACGAATCTTCAAGATCGATACCGATTTTATTCGTCAGGCGAAAGCTGATGGTACGCCGCTCGAGGTTGAGCGCCTCGTGCAACGAAAGATCGGTGTTCCGCGCCACATTGAATAATTTTTCAACCGCGGATGACACGGAATGAAATCGGGATTCGTTCCGTGTTATCCGCGGCCTTGCTTGATGCGATAAACGCAACGCTGATCGCCCTTGATAATATGCTCCGCGCGTTCGACACTCACGCCCGCCCCGAGCACTGATCGAAAGAGATCCAACTCCGTCGAACAAAATCCCTGGCACGCATTCGCCGCCGCACAGATGGGGCAGTGATTCTCTACCAGCAGAAAACTTTCCTTCCCTTCCTTCCGAATCTCCGCCATGTAGCCTTCTTCAGTCCGGACCTTCGCCAACTCCTTTAGTTTCTTCTCCAACGAGTCGCCCGGCTTGATGCGCTTTCCGTAGTCCACGCGCTGGCGTGCGCAACGTGAAGTCAACACGCGCTCCAGCCCTTCGTCTCCAAATGCATCCTTGACCGAGTCTATCAATGCCACACTCAACTCGGCATACGCCTCCGGAAACAGATGATCAGCGTCGCGCGTCAGGCGCCAGAACTTCGCCGGCCGCCCGATCGGCACCCGTCGCTCCTCGTGCGTTACTAACCCCTCGCGCTGCAACGCGTAGAGATGCTGCCTGATGGCCATCGCCGTCAGCCCCAGCCGTTCGGCCAGTTGCGCCGAGTCGATTGGCCCGTCAGTTTTCAGCAGTTTCGCTATGGCCCGACGCGTCCTGCGCTCCGACGGCACCTGCACTCTCGTACTCATGACCTCCTATTTCTAAAGAATTCCCTTTACAAAGTCAAGGCTTGGTGCTACGCTTCGACTTATTAAAGGACTTTCTTTAGAAAGTAGAAGGACGGTTAGTAATGACGGTTCTTTCAACAACAGACGATGTTTTTGACGGCCTGCGGGTCGCGATCACAGGTGGCACATCAGGTCTTGGTCTCGCGCTGGTTCGGGAACTCCAGCAACGTGGCGCACGCGTGGCCTTCGTCGCACGTACGCGCGAACGCGTCGCGCAAGTCGCCCATGAGAATCCCGGCAGTCACGGAATCGTTGGCGATGTCGCCGCAAAAAACGACATCTACCCGATCACGATCCAGATTACAGGCGAGCTCGGCGGTCTCGACGTTCTCATCAACAACGCTTCCGATCTTGGACCAACACCATTGGCGATGCTGTCCGATACTGAGTGTGAAGATCTCGAACG
This sequence comes from Pyrinomonadaceae bacterium, assembly GCA_035257785.1. Taxonomy (GTDB): domain Bacteria; phylum Acidobacteriota; class Blastocatellia; order Pyrinomonadales; family Pyrinomonadaceae; genus PSRF01. Next base: position 6,774 of record DATEWS010000687.1, on the reverse strand, counting down.
CGCTTTTACTACTAACGTCATTGGTCCGTTTCGATTGACCAAGGCACTCATGGGTGCGCTTGCTGCTTCCGCACGCGAAGGGCGCGGCGCTGTCGTGCTGAATATCTCCAGCGATGCTGCAATCAACGCGTATCCGGGTTGGGGCGCTTATGGTTCGAGCAAAGCGGCGCTTCATCATCTGACGCGCATCTGGAACGAAGAACACGTAAACGAAGGCGTTCACTTTCTCTCGCTCGATCCGGGCGACATGGATACGCCGATGCACGCTGCCGCAATACCCGATGCCGATCCGGCGACGCTCAAGCGACCCGAACAAGCTGCACACGAACTTGCGGAAGCGATCGCAGCGGTGTTGCCGGTGAAGATTAGGAGTTAGTCAAGTGTTAGCCGCTCAATTGCCAGTGCAACGTCCCGCCGATGCAAAACTGCTCGTGGTCGATGCACAACGAAATCTGCTTCACGTGCCGCGCACGGCGTTCGTGGATTTCCTGCACGCAAACGATCTTGTAATTGCGAACGATGCTGCCACATTGCCGGCGAGTCTAACCGGAATACATCAAGCAACTGGAAAACCGATCGAAGTAAGACTTGCCGGCCGGCCCTCGCTGGACCCGCACGACGTCAACCGTTTCAGTGCCGTGATTTTTGGCGAGGGCGACTTCCACATGCGCACTGAAGACAGACCGTTGCCACCGGCATTACAGAGCGGCGACATCCTCGAGCTTGGTCCGTTAACAGCGACTGTTGAAAACGTGTTGGACCACGTACGGCTTGTTGCGCTTCGCTTCGAAGGCACTGCGGATGAAGTGTGGAGCGGCCTGGCGAGTCACGGCAAACCGATTCAATACTCGCACCTGCAATCGTCTCTCGAGTTGTGGGATGTTTGGACCAAAATCGCCGGGCCACCAGTCGCATTCGAACCACCGTCAGCAGGTTTCGTGCTTGATTGGCACGTGTTGTCGGCGATCCGCGAACACAAGGCCGGCTTCGCAACCATCACTCACGCTGCGGGAATCTCTTCAACCGGCGACGACGATCTCGATCGACTGTTGCCGTTTGATGAGCCTTACTACATCCCGTCGAGCACCGCGAAAGCAGTTGAATTAACTCGACAACGAGGCGGTCGTGTTATCGCAGTCGGCACCACCGTCGTGCGCGCACTCGAAGCCGCGGCGACTGAAGACGGTTACTTGCGAAGTGGCGACGGCGTCGCGACGGGACGCATCGGTCCCGCGACTCGTTTAAAAGTAGTCGACGCGATCTTCTCGGGCACACACGAGCGGGGAACAAGTCATTACGAGCTGCTACGCGCGTTTCTTGAAGACTCGACACTCGAACGCGCTACGGCAGAATTAAACGCGCGTGGCTATCGCACTCACGAGTTTGGCGATTCGGTTCTCATCCTGTAATACTGTCCGGGTATGACCAATCGCCTTCCCCTGATCTTATTTTTCTCATTTTTCATCACTTTCCCTGTTGCGGCGCAGCGCAATGCGCCGATCAAGGAACAGGATATTCGCGCCGAACTCGGGTTTCTCGCGAGTGATGCGATGCAGGGTCGCGGCAGTGGCACCATCTACGAACGTATCGCTGCCGAGTACATCGCCTCTCAGTTTCGCCAGTTTGGACTTGAGCCTGGCGGCGATACGGACAGTGCCGGCAACAAAGATTACGTCCAGTCCGTCTCACTCAACTCGAGCACAACCTGGAACGTGATCGGCATAGTAAAAGGTTCGCAGCCGGACGAGGCGATCATGCTCAGCGCTCACCTGGACCACCTTGGTGTTAATGAAGGTCTCACGGGCGACAAAATCTTCAACGGCGCTGATGACGATGCTTCCGGTTCCGTAGCCGTCCTGGAACTCGCGCGTGTGCTTGCAGCCGGAAAACAACCGCGACGCACTATCTACTTTGTTTGTTTCGGCAGCGAAGAGCGAGGTGGCATCGGTTCACGATATTTCATCGCAAATCCGCCAGTGCCGCTCGCGCAGATCGTTGCTGACCTGACGTTTGAAATGCTGGGCCGGCCTGATGCAAAGGTGCCTGCCGGAACTTTATGGTTAACGGGTTTTGAGCGATCGACACTCGGTCCGGAACTCGCGCGGCAGGGTGCGGCGCTCGTCGCGGATCCTCATCCCGAACAAAATTTCTTTCGCCGTTCGGATAATTATTCACTCGCAGTGCGAGGGGTGATCGCGCACACAGTTTCCAGTTTTGGCCTGCACACTGATTACCATCGACCCAGCGACGACATCAGCAAGATCGATTTTCCTTTCATGACTCGATCCCTGAACTCTCTCGTGAAATCCGTCCAGTGGCTGGCGAATTCAACTTTTCGTCCCACGTGGTTACCCGGCCAAGCCCCGACCCGCTGAGTTATGGAAGCAAAGTTCTTCACTTCACCAAAACAATTCCGGCAGTGGCTCGAACGAAATCACGACCGCGAGACCGAGCTGCTCGTCGGATTCCACAAGAAATCTTCCGGCAAGAAGAGCGTTACATACAACGAAGCATTGGACGAAGCGCTTTGCTTTGGCTGGATCGACGGCGTGCGTAAGAACCTGAATGAGACGAGTTATACCATCCGTTTTACGCCGCGCAAGGCGAGAAGCATCTGGAGTAACGTCAACGTCAATCACGTCGAGCGACTGATCAAAGAAAAACGTATGCACGCTGCCGGCCTCGAAGCATACGCGCGCCGCGATCCGAAATTAACCGGTATCTATGCCTTTGAGAACAGGCCGAAAGAACTCGCGCCCGAATATGAGAAAACGTTTCGGGCGAATGAAACAGCGTGGAAGTTTTTTCAGGAACAGCCACCCGGTTACAAGCACCTGGCCATCTTCTTTGTCATGGGTGCAAAGAAAGCAGAGACTCGCACGAAACGCCTGCAACGACTCATCGAAAGTTCTGCGAATGGCGTGAGAATATAAATGGCTGACTTGCTCGTAAATCTACTCAAACTACCGACGTTCGAACAAGACTCTCGCGTGCGGCGCGCGCAGCCGTTTGAAATAACAGCCGTGCGTCGCTTCGTCGAAACAAATTTTTCGCGTAGCTGGGCTGACGAGATTTCTGTGGGTTTCGCACGCCAGCCAATCTCGGTGTTTGTCGCGACGATGGAACGAGAGCTTGTTGGCTTCGCGGCTTACGAGTGCACGCGAAGAGGATTCTTTGGTCCAACGGGAGTTATCCCCGCCGCGCAGGGTAAAGGCATCGGCAAGGCTTTATTGCTGGCCTCGCTCTCGGCGCTGCGGGAGATGGGTTATGTTTACGCAATCATCGGCGCCGCCGGGCCGGTCGATTTTTATCAGAAGACTGTCGGTGCGATCGTTATTCCCGAAAGTGGGTCCGGCATTTACACCGACTTATTAAAGGATTCATGAAGGCAATTCCGCCCGGACCGAAAGGCTCTCCGATCATGGGTGTGATGCGCGAGTTTAATCGCGACACACTCGGCTTTGTCACGCGTTGTCGAGACTATGGCGACGTCGTTCGCACCAGGTTTCTTTACGTTCACGCGTACTTTCTCTACAACCCAAACGACATCGAGTCGCTGTTGACGACGAATGCGAAGAGTTATCGCAAGGCACGGTCGCTGCGTTCGCCTTTTTTCTATCGTCTGGTTGGCAACGGTCTGGTTACGAGCGAGGGTGATTTCTGGAGACGCCAAAGACGCCTGGCCCAACCGGCGTTTCATCGCCAGCGCATCAGCTCGTATGGCGACGTCATGGTCCAATATGCGGAGCGCGCGATGGCCGGCTGGCAGTCTGGTGAACGGCGTGATCTCGCGCGCGACATGACGCGTCTGACGCTCGAGATCGTTGTCAAGACACTCTTCAATTCCGACGTCTCCAACGACGCCGATCACGTTGGCCAGACCCTTTCAAGACTGGTGAAACCGTTTGCGTCGCAGGCCACACTGAAGTGGATTCTCGACAATCGCCTGCCGACGCCGGGACATCGCCGCTACTTCAATGACGTCAGCGAAATCGATCGTATCGTGTTTCGTATTATCGCTGACCGTCGTGCGAGTGGTTCTGACGAAGGAGATCTGCTGTCGATGTTGCTGGAAGCGCAGGACGAAGATGGCAGCCAGATGACTGACGCGCAATTACGCGATGAAGTGATGACGCTTTTTCTCGCGGGGCACGAGACAACGGCTCTCTCGCTATCGTGGAGTTGGTACCTGCTGGCAACGCATCCCGAGGCAGAGCAGAAGTTTCACGATGAACTAAGTGAAGTGCTGGGCGGCCGGGCGCCGAACGTTTCGGATCTGCCGCGGCTAAAGTACACGGAGATGATTGCGAAAGAGGCGATGCGACTTTATCCGCCGGCGTACGCTGTCGGACGCGAGGCAATCGAAGAGACGGAGATTGGTGGGTATCGCGTGCCAAAAGGGACACAGCTCTTCGCGTTTCAATGGGTGACGCAGCGCGACCCGCGCTATTTCGATGAGCCGGATGCTTTCAGGCCCGAACGATGGTCCAACGGCGAACATGTCTCAAAGTATGCGTACTTCCCTTTCGGCGCTGGTCCACGACAGTGTATCGGAAACTATTTTGCGATGATGGAAGTCGTGCTGCTGCTGGCGACGATTGGTCAGCGTTTCCGCTTTACACTCGATCCGGAGCATAAAGTCGAGGTGCTGCCGGTTCTATCGTTGCGGCCGAAGAACGGGATCAAAGTGATTGTAGAGCCGCGGATTAACGCGAGTTAACGTGGATTATTCCATTGATTGAACGATGCGCGTCCATTCTTCAATCGTCAAGGTTTCGGCTCTTCGTCGCAAATCGACACCGGCTTTGCACAACACGATGCTGGCGCCCCCGTTTCGCTTCAGTGTGTCCTGCAACCGACCGCTGGAATTTCGCAGGTTATTCAGAATCGTCTTCCGCTTCTGCGCAAACCCCGCGCTCACCGTCTTCCACAAAAGTTCTTCATCCGCGACATTCGCGTTAATCCGCGGTCGAAACCTCACCCGCATTACGCTGCTCCAAACCTTTGGCGGCGGTCGAAACGCACCCGGCGCGACGTCAAACAGTTTCTCCGCCTCGCAATAAGCTTCAACCAAAACTGAGATGAAACCACGATCAGAAGTTCCGGGTGCGGCAAGCACTCGTTCGACGACCTCACGTTGCAGCATCAGCACCATCTCTTCGAGACATACGCGTTGTGCGATGAGTCGTTGCAGGATCGCAGTTGAGATGTTGTAAGGCAGGTTGGCTACAAGTCTCGCTGAACTCGCCGGCCGGATCTCCGCGCAAAAATCCGTCGTCAACGCATCAGCCATCAGTAAACGAAAGTTTGCAGCTTCCGCAAAACGCTCACTCAGCAACGGCGCCAGCTTGTTGTCAAACTCCACCGCTACGACGCGTCCGGCGCGCTCGACGAGGGTCGCGGTGAGCGCACCTGTGCCTGGTCCAATCTCGATGATTGTTTCGTCAGCTTTGGGATTGAGTGCTTCGATTATGCGTTCGATCGTGCGCTGGTCGCGGAGGAAGTGTTGGCCCAGGCGCTTGGAAGGATGAGGTTCAACCACGGCGTGGATATCCGGTTACTTCGATATCTTTCCCGCGTTGGATCACGCTGATTTTCTCGAGATTGATCGCGTCACCCATCTTGTCGACGCCCGCTCCGCCGACCGCGCTCGGAGCTGCGGAGCCACCGATGATCTTCGGCGCGATGAAGAATGTCACTTTGTTCACGAGACCCGCATCGAGAAACTCGCCCGCGACAGTCGCGCCACCTTCAACCAAAACACTCTGCAACGACCGGTCAGCGAGCTCTTTCAATACTGCACGCAGATCAGTGTTGCCAATAACCAATACTGGCGCTTCGGACATCGTGCGCCCCAATTGTGAATCAGGAGAGAGTCGCGGGTTACTATCAAGCACGACGCGCACTAACGGACGCCGGCGCGGCAGTCCTGAACGATCGGTTAAGAGCGGATCGTCTGTTCTCGCAGTTCCAGAGCCAACGAGGATCGCGTCATAGTCGTGACGCAGTTCGTGCGCGCGTGCACGCGCCTCTGGGCCAGTGATCCAGCGTGCATCGCCGGTGCGCGTCGCGATCTTTCCGTCGAGCGTAACTGCCAGTTTCAGATGGACGAACGGCAGGCCGGTTCGCATGAAGTGCAAATAGGCTTCATTCACGCGGGCGGCTTCTTCGTGCATCAAACCCGTCTCAACCTGAATACCCGCCGCGCGCAAGTGTGCAAACCCCTTGCCGGAAACCTTCGGATTCAGATCTTCGATCGGCGCAACGACGCGCTTGATACCGGCGGCAATCAACGCGTCCGTGCAGGGCGAGGTGCGCCCATGGTGTGCGTGTGGTTCGAGTGAAACGTAAGCGGTAGCACCGCGGGCCTTCTCGCGGGCCTGGTCCAACGCGAGCGTCTCAGCGTGCTTGACAGCCTCAAAGAGGTAAAAACCCTCGCCAACAATCTCGCCTGCCGGACTAACCACAACGCAACCAACAAGTGGTCCAGGACTCACCTGTCCAACACCCTTCGCCGCCAGCTCGAGCGCACGCGCCATCATGCGACGATCCGTGTCGGTCCAGACCGTTGGTTCAGCTAGAGTCGTCTGCATAAAGAGTTTGTCTCGCGGCGACGCAACGGCGCGACGCTGGTTTCAGAAAAACTCGCCGCGTCGTTGCGCCGCCGCGTGAAAAGTTCTTTAGTTGCCAAACAAGCTATTCACGTACTGCTGCGGATCGAAGACCACGAGGTCATCGACTTTCTCCCCAATTCCTGCATAACGAATCGGCAGG
>DATEWS010000686.1:0-4743 GCA_035257785.1 Pyrinomonadaceae bacterium | reverse complement strand
CGGAGCGCGACGCGTGAAGACGACAGTCGCCGCATTCGTTAGATCTTTCAAACCGTCTGATGCAGTGTGTGAGGTTGAGAGATAAGGCTCGGGCGATCCATCACCAATACCTACTACGGGTATCAGTTTCTGATTGCCGTCGCCGTATCTAATAGTGATCGTTCCGTCATACCGAAGTTCGATCTCGAAGTTGACCGGGTTCTCACCGCGCGTTACGCCTGGTGCAATCTCGTCGAACGTGACGGCCTGCCATCTGAAAATTACCCGATCGATATCCTGGACCATGTAGACATCGCCGCCTGTACGGTGGTCAGTGCGCAGATCGTCCCATAAGCCGGCGATCACGCGACGTCCGTTCACCCATCGTGGAGAAACAAAACTGTCAGTGTCGGGTGGAAAAGGTCCGAAATATAACGCGCCATTGGTCGACACGTGGACTACGGTGTAATCGATTCCATAAAACTTGAATTCAAACGGCAAAAGGATCGTCTTGATCTGGTCATCCCCGATCAGTTGCAACGCAGTCCCTTCAGTTGAAAGTGGAGTTGCCGCTGTTTCAGACATCAGGTAAGGATCGCCGACGTCCACGCTCACCGAAATCGGCACTTGAGCAATCGGACCTTTGTTTCCGGCCTCGTCCACTCCGCGAACGCCAATGAAACCTGAAGAGTGTCGCCACGGGATCTTGACGTTGACGAAATGAGTAAACCCCGGATCGGCAGGAGTTGGACCAGGCAGAGGTGTTCCCAGATCGAAGTTTGCGTCATTTAGGCTGGTCTCGGAGAAACGAACTTCGTAAGCGGTTACCTTGCCAACGTTGCCGTCATCTCCAGTTGCCAGCCATTTGAGCGAATAGTTTGGAAACGTATCGCTGATGTTCGCGGTTAGTTCAGCGATCGCGCCGGGAGGTGTTACGTCGGTGCTGCTGGTAGTCTGCAAGGCTTTGCCGGCATCAACCGTAAGCCTGGTTGAAGTCAGAAACGCGTTACCGAGATATCCGCTGTACATCATCACTGAGCGCAGCTTCTGCATCGTGATGTTTGGCTGCAGCGCACACACCAACGCAGCAGTGCCCGAAACGTGGGGCGCGGCCATCGAAGTTCCATTCAAAAAGCTGTAAGTGTTCTTCGGAGTGGTACTCAGGATGTATTCACCGGGCGCCGATACGTTTACAGTGCCCTCACCAAAGTTTGAGAAGTTTGTTTTGCCTCCAGCACCGTCGGAAGCCGCGACTGAGATCAAGTTCGGCGAAATGTAATTCGACGGATACGCCGGAAATAGATCGTTTGTAACTCCTTCATTGCCCGCCGAGACGACGAACAGGATTCCGGCTTCGCTCAACGCGAGGATTGCGTCCTGTTCGCTTTGAGAAAAAAGGTCGCCGCCATAACTATTATTGAGAACTCGAATGTTGGCGCCTTTGGTTCCACCTGAAGAGTCCCACAGCAGTCTCATCGCTTTCGCATAAGCGTAAGCCTTCAACAGATCCGTAGACGATCCTGCTCCGTCGTCGGTCAGAAACTTGAGTGACATCAAACTTACTTGCCAATTAACTCCGGCAACACCGATTCCGTTGTTGCCAGTCGCGCCGATCGTACCGGCCACGTGTGTGCCGTGAAAGTCAACGTCGCCCGCGTAGTTGTTAGACGGAGGAAACGTGGGTTCGGTGTAATCGAAGACGCTTGCGTCGTTGTGCGCGAAGTCCCAACCATGCATGTCGTCGACGAACCCATTGCCGTCGTCATCGGTGTTGTTGTCGGGGACCTCACCCGGGTTGGTCCAAATATTGTCGTGCAGGTCTTCGTGATTGATGTCGATTCCCGTGTCGATAACTCCGACCACGACGTTGCGGCTGCCGGTTGTGATGGCCCACGCTTGCTCTGCGCGAATGTCGTTACCGGGGAATCCGGGGTTTCCGCCAAAAGTGGCGCGTTGACCGGTATTGTGGAGTCCCCACAATTCCGGGTAGCGCGGATCGTTTGGAGCGACGAAGGCTCTGCGGATGTAATTAGGTTCCGCATAGAGGACGTCAGGGCGGGTGCGAAGTGCTTCGATGGCGTTGCTTGTATCGGCCGGATTGACTTTCGCGAGACGCAGTCCTTCGAGAATCTCATACGCCGGGCTGATGGCTTCGACCATCAACGGAATTTGCCGGCCAGTCCGCTCGGTTACGATTTGACGTCCTAATTGTTTGGCCTTTGATTGAGGACGAAAACGCACCAGGATCTCGCCCGGTACAGCGTTGGGATAATGCCGTTTCGTTTGTTTAGTCGGCGGCGCCGGACCCTGCGCGCGTTGTCCGATCGGGAGAAGCGCGATGACCGGGAGGATTATCGTCAGCAGCAGTAATAACCAACGATATGGAAAAGCATTAGAGGGTAAATGACTTTTCAACATTTATAAGGGAATCAGCGTCTCAGATCAGCCGGCCAGGAGCGTGACGACGGCCCATAATACTGGCAAAACTTCTATTTAGCTATTGATACCGCATACTTCTTTTTCTTGACTCAAATGCACCCGCATGATAGAAGGCCCAATCCAGTAACTTAACGCGCGCTTTATCTCAGTCCTGAATCCCAAACCCCCGCGACCTGATTCCCAGGTTTTTCTGCGTACGACTGTGGATGGCGTAACCACTCAATGACTATTCCCTATCGCACAGTTCCTCAAATCGATGCGGAAATCACTGCGCTCGCAAATGACTTTCCGACTACGTGTCGTCGTTTTACCTTCAGCGGACGGCAAACACACGAAGGTCGCACGGTGGCCTACCTGAAAATCGGAACTGCCGAAGGGGAAAACAGGCCGCGCGTTCTGATCACCACTGGAATGCATGGACGAGAGCTTGCCCCGCCGGACGCCATGCTCAACTACCTGCGGAAGTTGCTGACGGCTTATAGAGATGATCGTCCAATATCTATTCCCGCTTTTACGGATCCTGTTGGACCAGTTACTTATCCTTCAACCGAACTCAGTATCGGAGACACGCGTCGCATAATAGACAAGCTCGATGTTTTCGTCGTTCCCCTCGTAAATCCCGACGGACGTAACCACGACATAACGCTGCATCCCCTCGAAAATGCGGACGGTACGTTCAACCCAGCAATCGGCGCGGGTGGTTGGCGCATGAATCGCCGACCGGCGCCGGCGGGAAGCGATCCGGCAAATCAATTGTGTACGGGAGTTGACCTTAACAGGAATTTCGATATCGCCTGGAATGTCGAACAGTACTATACAAACCCAACACACAACGTCGACTTAAGCACTGCGCCCTGCCAGGCAGACAACTACCGCGGTCCATCCGCAGGCTCCGAACCAGAGACGCAGAATCTTATGGAGTTGGCCGAGACGCAGGCAATCCAGTTTTCAATCGACATTCATTCGGCAGCGGGAGCGATCTTCTACCCATGGGGCATTGAAGATACGCAATCAGACGATCAATTCAAGACCTTTGACAACCCACTCTGGAATCACGATCCGGCTAATCCCGACGAACACCCGGGGCGCGATGGCGCCGGAAATCCTGGTTATGCAGAATTCTTTCCTGACTCGGCGCCGATGCGGCTTAGAACTCAGCACCGCATCATCGCCGATTTCATGAGAGATGCGGTCCTTGCCGCTGCCGGAAGCAACGAGCAGGCACGCACGGCTTCAAGATATGAGACCAGCCACAGCGCCGCTAATTTCGGCGGAGAGGAACCAGAGAATTTTCCAGGCTCGATGATGGACTGGATATTTGCCCGTCAAATCCGTGGCGGCGCCGGCGTGCCTGACCCAATCTTCAGCCTCGGAATGGAGATTACGCGTCCGCCGGAATCACACGAACCGAACACCAGCTTGATGCGTCCGGATCCCGTGACTGAGTATCCAAAGGCGGAGCGAGAAATTGTTATTGCGGCACACGCGTATCTCAAATACATCGCTGCGTGGTGGCCACCACGAACCAGCAGTTCGACGTGCCCGTGTTTTATTGCCACCGCAGCATTTGGTTCACCATACCATCCGCATGTCACATTCCTTCGACATCTGCGCGACAACATTTTTCCTGCAACGCCGTTTGGATTGCAATTCATTCGTACGCTCAATCGTTTTTACTATTCGTTCAGTCCGCCAGTCGCGGCATACCTTAACGATCACGAGACTGCTCGACGACTTACTCGTATTGGTTTCTTACGACCATTAGTCGTGCTGCTTCGACTCGCACAGAAACTCGCGATGCGTTTTCGTCAACGCGAAGCGCAGGTTGGCGTGCTTGTTTGTGCAGTGACGGCAATCTTGTTGGCTGTGGTGTTTGCCGCAGGTGGATTCATTGCTCTCGTAGTCAAGTTGCTCATGAGTCAGTAGGAGGATCTTGGACACAGTCAGTATCGCATGCTAATCACTGACCAGGTCGCTATCGCTCCCTGTACTGACTGTCTCCAGGAATGGTTTGGACTTCTGAGACAAAGCTACTTGCCGCACAATCGGACATCGGACTTGGACACAGTCAGTACAGGGAGCGATAGAGACCTGGTCCAACGATGGGAGTCAACAATTTTAGGAAATATTGCGAAGGGCCATTGCTGAGCTATGCCTGAGACCGTCGGAACATTCGAGCGAATAGCTGCGGAACTGGCGAAGTTATTCCAGCCGCTCGAGACGCGCCTCGCAGGCGGCAATGTTCGCGATCTGTTCGTAGAGCTCGGCCTTAATCTCCCGCCCGAACTGCTAACTCACGCTGGATTCACGAACGCAGTGGCAGCA
>DATEWS010000685.1:0-3162 GCA_035257785.1 Pyrinomonadaceae bacterium | reverse complement strand
TCAGCGCCAGCGTTTCCGCATTATTAATCGTCAGATGGCCCGGATCACTCCATGCACCACTCTTTCCGCTCACCACGCGCGCGAGATGTACAGCATCCGCATCGAGCTCATAAATCGTTGGTTCGATCAGTCGACCATCATCGCCGAACTCGTATGAATAGAAGCGACGTGTTTCAGTTGACGCGAGCCACTGCCGCCCGGTGCGAGTGATTGCCCGCGCCTCGCCACCGCGAATTCTCGCGCGCAGTGCATCCTGCTTCAGGTTACTGCCGGGCATAATGTGTTCCTGGACCAGCCACGATCCGAACGCGACTGCGAGTGCGAAGAAGAACCCCGGCAACATCAGTCGATAGACGCTTTGACCCGACGCCCACCACGCGATCGCTTCCTGTCTTTTCGCTAACAACGCGTAAGTCACGAGCACCGAGATGAGCATCGTCGCGGGAAAGAGTTCCACCGTAATCAGCGGCAACAGAAACAACAAGTACCTCGCGACGAGAGCGGCGCCGGGATTCGTCACCGCGATGAATCGCCACAACTCGAACAACGTAAAGATGTTGAAGATCGCAGCGAGCGCGAGGAAGCAGACCACGAAACTCAACACGAGTGAACGAAGCAGTGTCGCGTCCATCAGGTTTGGAAAACCCAGCGCGGAAAAACCCCGCGTCGTTTTTTGACGCGGCTTTGTTGTAGTGCTGGTCTCTTTCGATCGTGTGGGCCAGATCGAGATTGATGAGATGAGTGGAATGCGATTCAGAAACAGGAACAAGAAACTCAAACCAAGAATGAAGACTGTTGCAAGCCATGGTCCAACATACGGCGAAACGGTCCCGACGCGTGCCAGCGACTCGCCGAGTAGCGAGATCAGGTAGTAGATGATCACGACCATCAGCGTCAGCAAAATCCCAACGCTGCGTCCCCCCCGTCGTATCCGTAATCCCATGGCAGCAGCAAGGAGCGCGAAGAAAAAAGGAGAGACGGAAAGCGCTGCCCTGCGGTTGAGAATTCGAACCGCTTCTTTTTGTTCGGCCGGCTTTCCCGAAGCGACGCGTTCACGGAGATCGCTCCAATCCATCGAATCCGCGTTTGGATCCCGCTGATTCAGTCGCTGCATGATGTCTGCGCGACCAGTGTTAATGGAAAACCTCAGCTGAGCGGAGCGTTCGACGACGTAAGACTTCTGATCGTTACCGCCGAGTAAGTTTGTTGCAGGTTGTTCCGTCTGATCGTCATCGGTTTCAGTGCTCGAATTCGGAAACTTGGCAGAGAGCACGTCGCTGAGTACGAGTTCAGACTGTTCGCCCGACGAATCGATGCGTCCGGCGCGAGCGGTGAAGATTTCCGTCGTGCGATCGGAGCGTTGTCCGAAGATGAACACACGACCCCACGTGCCCTGCTGTTTATCACCGTCGCGAACGTAGATCACATATCGCGGCAAAGTGCTGAATGTGCGTGGTTCAACAGGTGAATCCAGTTTAGCGAGTGCGCCTTGCAGTGCGATGCGTTCGAGATCGCGCGCGGCTTCAGGCGCTTCTTTCAAGTGTAGATAAGCCGTAGCTCCAGTTAATACCAGACCAATTAATAGTGCGGGCCAAATCATGGTCCATGAACCGACACCTGCGGCGCGCATGGCGACGATTTCACTATCGCTTCCCATGCGTGAGAATCCGACGATTATTCCCGCAAGCGTGGCGAGTGGAATCGAGAAGATTAGAACACCGGGTAACAGCGCCGCACCGATACCGCCAAGCAGTGAAACCGGCAGATCCGCGTACATGATGATCTCAGCAAGACGCGCAGCCTGTTGCGCGAACAGCACCGCCGTCAGCAGCAGCATCGACAACAGAATGTAGGGCGTCATCGCGCCGATGATGTAGCGCGGGATGAGAATGTTCATGAACCTAAAGTTATTCTTGAACACGCAATCTAGTCTTCGGCGTTCTTTCCAACACACGGCCGAGAATCTGAAACGTCAACTCAGCCATCTCCTTTTTCGTGTCACTCGACACTTCACGCGCCCTTTCCGCAAACTTCGCCGGCGACAGTCTTTCCGTGCTGCGCAAATGTGTTCGCAACCGTTTCGAGATCGCATTGCCCCGACTTTGGCTACACTGAACACACCGCAGCGAAAGATCATTCCCAAGGTACGCGACTTCATCAAGCCCAAACTCCCGCTGGCAATTAGCACAAACGCGCAAGTCAGGCAGAAACCCTTCGAGCTTCAACAGCCACACCTCAAAATATCGCAGCACAGCTTCGAGATCGTCCGGAGTCTCCGAACCTGCTTCGAAACACGCGAGCGCCATGCGAAAGAGATTGTCGTTTGCCTGGTGTGGCGGAGAAAAATCGATGAGCAGATCGCCCATGTAAGAAAAGCCGGTCAGTATCGATGTGTTCGAGGAAAGGTTAAAGCGTGACTTTAAGATCTCGACCTGGCGAAACGAGACGAGTTCCTGATGTTCCTTCTCGTAATAGGTGAGGTTGATGAGCGTGAAAGGTTCGAGCGCCGCGCCAAAGCGATTCTTCAGTTTTCGACAACCCTTCGCGACGCCTCTGATCAATCCCGCTGAGCGACTCAAGCAAACAACTATCTTGTCAGCCTCTGCCAGATTGTAACTGCGTAAGATCAGAGCCTCAGTTTCAAATAAAGCCATGTTGTGGTCACGGGATGAAGTAGAGGATCCAACTCAGCACCAGCCCGATCACCATGAACTCAGCAAACACTTTGAGACCGTAGAGCAAACGCTCTTCTGTCGTGTCTTTCCCCATCGCTCCGAAAACTACGGAAGCGAGCGCCGCAAAGAGAGTCATCACAAGGAAGTGTCTCAAGATTTCCTCCCCGCGGCGATGTCAAAAGCGTCGAGCATGGTCAGGTAATTCAACAGGCCCGCTATTAATAAGAAAGTATTGCCGTACTCGTATGTCGCGCGCGCTGCTTGTTGCGGGTCGTCACCAAAACCATAACCGAGCAGCCACGAGATGATGTAAAGCGCTCCGGTGCCGAGGTTGGCGATCATTGGCGGCACTTGAAGAAGCTGCGAAGAACCTTCGGCGGCGGCGAGATCAAACATGTGGCCGCCCATTCCTAGTCCGATAAAAAAGCAAAGCCAAACAGCGCCACCCATCAGCAATGCTCGCGGCCATTTTTTAAGTAGTGCATGA
>DATEWS010000684.1:0-18420 GCA_035257785.1 Pyrinomonadaceae bacterium | reverse complement strand
CGGCTCGTACTCTTCTCCGTCACCGACCGTGCTCTCAGTGTGTGAGAGTTGCATCGTGAGCGTCAGCGGCTTGTAATCGAATGCCTTCGGGCCACCACGCGTGTTCTGTACCAGCATCACGAGGTAGTCCTGATTTTCGCGGAACCGCCAAACACTGCCCCGTTGGTTCATGATCACAAACAACAGCACCTCGCCATTACGTGTGCGCATCTGTCCGACTAAAGAGCTCGCGCCGCCGTCTGTCCTCGCCAGCGTGCCCGTCTTCGCAATGACGCTGCCACGCCACGCAAGACCATCGAAACGATCTTCAAGCGTTCCGGGATCGATGCCTGCAACCGGCATGATTGACGCGGGCGTCAGCCCACGACTTTTCAACTCAGCGCGTAGTTCGCGATAGATCTTCATCATCACTCGCGGTGAGATCCGGTTGGTGCCGAGTCCGCTGAGCGAAGCGATCCTGATTTCATCCGGGCCGAGTTTGAGCTGGGTGATTAATTGCTGGCGAACTGACTCAGGTCCGCCGAGTGCTTCGCCAATGCGCTCAGCCATGAAGTTATTCGAGTAACACAAAAGCACCTTGAGAATATCGACTAACTTGCTCGACCGTTGCGTCAGCAGGAGTTTTGCGGAAGGCGTGACTGGACCAACTGAAACCGCGCCCATAACGGCCACACTCGGCACTCTCTCCAGACTGGCGCGGTCGTTGAGCAGCGCTCGTTCGTAGTTCCATGCGCGCGTTGCCTCCGCGGAGCGCAGGGTCGTATCCAGGGTGTCGTACAGTCGCTCACCGGAGCGCGTCGCCGAAGCGCTGAAATTCATTGTGAAGCCCGGTGCAACAATCAGATCGCCGCTGACCTGTTTGATGCCGAGCTGATTGAGCTCGCGCGCGAGAAGCACGCCATGTTCGTAGTGAAACGAAGGATCGCGCCCCGAGATGTACAAATTTCCGCTCAGTACACCGGTTGTCTTATCGAGCACGCCATCGGTCCAAATGCCTGTGGCGAACCGGTGCTCGGGACCAAGTGTGCGTAAGGCGATGAGCGCCGTGGCGAGCTTGAGTGTCGAAGCGGGATTGAATTGTTCGTATTCGTTCTGCGACGAAACTACCTTGCCGTCCAGCGTTTCAATCAACACACCTTGCAGGCCGTACAGCGGCCTCGCGTTTTCCGGCGACGGCGATGGCGATGGTGCCGGCGATGGCGACGCCGCCGGAACCTGCGCCGAGCTACTCGAACAGAGTACCAGCGTTAGCAGAGTGAAAAGGATCAGTTTGTTCAACCCGTGGCTCATCGACTTCATCATAACAAGTAACCACGGATTTAGATGCAGGTAAGTTGATCTGCGTTCTTCCGTACAGATCGCGGCCAAACATGTCGTTGACAATGTTTCCGGCACGCTCATAGAATCGCGGTGTTGACAAACTACAGTGCAACGCAACCAAGAACCCGTCACAGTTGAACGAGTGCTGGCCACTCACCGAGCACGGCGCAAGGAGATTCGGAAGCGGCTCGGTGAGTTTGATTACGTTTGGCGAAAAGGATCGGATGCCAGGCTCTGGGAAGAGTTGGCCTACTGTATTTTCACTGCCGGCGCTTCGGCGCGCATGGGATTGAATTCAGTCGATGCTGTGCGCCCGTTGCTATTGCAAGGCGACTCGAAGGCGATGACGGCGGCGTTGAAGAAGGCGGGCGCACATCGTTTCCCCGTGGCGCGGCCGCAGTACATCGTAGTTACGCGAAACTATTTTCGCGCGGACTGTGGTATGGCGTTGCGCAAGCGTTTGCGTAGCTTTTCAGATCCGTTCGAGCGACGTGATTGGCTGGCCCAGGAAAAACAAGTCAAAGGATTAGGTTACAAAGAAGCCAGTCACTTCCTGCGAAACATCGGCGTTAAAGGCCACGCGATTCTTGATAAGCACGTGATGAGATGTTTGGCTGAAATAGGAGTGATTGACTCGGCCAAACCACCTTCAACTCGAAGGAAGTACCTCGAAGTCGAGCAGCAACTGATTGGGTTTGCTCGCGACATCGGCATTGATTTTGACGAGCTTGACCTGGTTCTCTGGTCCATGAAGACAGGAGAAGTTTTAAAGTAGTAGTAGTTGCATGCGAGAGTGATCACTCAGAAAGTGTGAATCATGCAAGGTAATAATCAGCAGCGTCTTTTTCGAATGGCGGCCTTCAGTGTGGCCGCCTTCGTACTTTGTTTTGCGCTCGCCGGTTCGTCGCACACCGCCGCAGGATTCGCTGACAAGAAGGCTGTCAGCAAGGGCTATCGCGCGCTGCGCAAAGGCGACTTCGAACAGGCCGAAAAGATCTTTCGCGATCTGCTAACCAAAGATGCACACGACACCGACGCTCGTCTGGGACTGAGTTTTACACAACTCAAACAGCGCAGTTTGCAAGCCGCGTACGACAACGCCGCGCGAGTGATCATGCAGGATCCGCTCTCAGCGCGCGCGCACGCACTGCTGGGCGCCGCAATCCTCGGCGCGGGTGAGTTTGCACTTTCGGTTGAAGAGTTCCGCACGGCGCTTGCACTCAACGGAGACGAAGCACTCGCAGTTGCTGGCCTCGCGATGGTCGACTTTTACGAGAACCGCATGCCGCTTGCGATGGCAGGCCTGCGCAAGGCAGTGAACATGGATCCGGATGAGCCAGACTTTGTTTTCAATCTCGGGCAGGCTGCGGCACGCAGCGAGAAGTACAAAGAAGCTGCGGACGCGTACGAGAAGTTTTTGATGATCGCGCCGAAGACGGACACTGATCGTCGCGAACGCATTGTCGGATTGATCGACTTCCTGCGTTATCTCGGACGACAGGGATCGCTTTACATTGCCGGTGGCGACTACCGTTCTACTGTTTCGTTCGAAGCAACTGACAATCGTCCCATCATTCTGGTTCGTCTCAACGGAAACAAGGAACCGCTCAAGTTTGTGCTCGATACTGGTTCCGGCATGTCCGTCATCTCCGATCAAACTGCGAGAAAGCTGGGCCTCAAACCGGTGGCGAAAGGCGGACTCGCACGCGCGGTCGGCGGCGGCGGGAAGTTTGAGATCGTCTACGGGTTTGTGAATTCGATCGACATTGGCGGCGCGCGCGTTGATAACGTGCCTGTGTACATTCGCAAGTTCTTCGATAGCCAGATTCCGGTCGATGGTTATCTCGGCCTTTCGGTGATCTCTAAGTTTCTCGCTTCGATCGATTACGGCACGCGACGCATGTCGCTCGTGAGGCAGAATCAAACCGACCAGGTAGAGGCGTGGACCAGCGTGCGTCGTCCGGAGAACCTGCAAGCACTCATTCCTGTTGCGCCGAACGATGGCTCGATCGAGGTTCCGTTACGAACGACGTCGAGCGGGTTTTTGAGTGGTGAAGTCGGGCTCGACGGTTTTGACAAGAACGTCAACTTCATTATCGATACTGCTGCGAGTATCACGGTGATTTCCGAAAAACTTTCTCAGCAGGAACAGCTTCTCGAGCTGCTTCAGCCTTCGAAGATGCGCGTGTTTGGAGCGGCGGGCGTGACGGAAGATGTGAAGCTTTTGCAACTGCCGCGGTTGAGTCTCGGCCTGAGTAAACTCGAGAAGATCAACGCGGCGGTGCTCGACATGGAGCCCGTAAACGAGACGGCCGGATTTACGCAGAGCGGGATCCTCGGCGGTAATTTCCTGCGACATTTCCGAATCTATTTTGATTTTGCACGGGGGGCAATGCGTTTGGAGCCTTTGAATCAGAAACCGAAGAGCGCCGAAAATATTAATCCGGAAGCGGTGGTAACTCCATGAAGCAGGCTCTGTATCTCGAGACATCTGTGATTGGCGCCTACCTCGATAACGGCGAACCGTTTCGGCGCGACTTGACGATCCGCTGGTGGGAACATGAGATGCCCGACTATCGCACGGTAGTGTCGCCGCTCGTTTCGTCGGAGCTTGGTCGTTTGAAAGAACCGCATCGCAGTTCGTACTTGAAGTTGATCAGCAATCTCGAACAGGTCGACTTAACTGAAGAGGCAGCGATTCTCGCTGAGGGTTACATCGCGCGCGGCATCTTTCATCGCAAGTACATCGCTGACGCGCTGCACGTAGCGATTGCATCGTTTCACAAGATCGATTATTTGGTGACGTGGAACTTCGGTCATCTCGCGAACGTGCGACGCCAGGCGCGCATTAAGTTGTTCAATACTGCGGCGGGATTTTATGTGCCGATGATCGTGACGCCGGAGTTTTTGGTGTCGGAGGCTACGGAGCAACAAGTAATATAGCTCCTATAGGACTTATAGGACCTATACTGATTCAACCATGTATCGTCGTCCAAAATTCCTGGAAGTCCTGCACGCGATTCGCGAGGAGATGTCGCGTGAGGCTGATTACGATGTTGACCTGTTCGCGGAGATGGTGCGGTCAGGCACGCAGCCGGCGCATGGTCCACAACGCGTCATTCGTGGTTTCAGAACACGCGCACCGCGCGCAGAAAATAGCAACGGCAAGCCCGCGAAGCATAGACAGCGCAAGCGCAGCGCGTGATAATGTAAACAAGTCGCGATCATGAATCCTACTTTTGAAACGATTGGTTTAGAAGTTTCGAGCGAAAAGGCATTCAACTATCTCGCAGAACGAGCGGGCGATCAGGGTGAAGCTACACAACTCAGCCGGCGCGGCGCGGTGCTGCACGGCCGTTGCTGGAAACTCGGCGAAGGACTCGAGGTTTGGACCGTGCTCTACGAATCTGGCAGTGGCGACGTTTTCTACGCTGATTGTCGTCCCGGATTCCGAGCGCGTTACATCCAGACGATCGCGCCGTGGGCGTTGACGGAATACGACGAAGAAGGCGAGGCGGTGATTCACGGTTATCGTGAAGGAACCGATTGCGAAGTGCTCTTCGAGTTGCAGAACCTGACCGAAGTTGGACCAGGAGGCTTCGGCGCGCAGGAGTTGCACATCGGTCTCTGCGGTCTGGCGTATCGCGCGCGCGTCCGTCGCGGCAAGCACAAGACGCGCTGGACGCCGCTCGAAAAGACAGCGCCGGCAAGAGCCGCGCACGAGAATGATTGGAGCTTGTCGGGACGCGTGATCGCGTTCAAGCCTTTGAAGAACCCGCTTTCGGGTGGCGAGCTTTTCTGGATTCATCTCGATCTGGACCGCATCAAGCTCGAAGTGCTCGTTAATCAACGCGCGTTGCGCGGCGACTCGTTGACGGTTGGCGCCACGCTCGAAGCTGAGGTTTGGTTGCAGGGCCACGTACTCGATGAACACGCGTTGCGTTCGCGCTATGAAGGCGTTGATTTTTCGTGTTCCCGCGCGAGTTTTTGGTCCGGATTGAGAAGAAGAAATTAGCGAACTGCTGATGAGACGTGCACTGTTCGTTATTTTATTAATCCTCACACTGCTACTCGCCGCTTACGTTTTAAATCGTTACTGGACCCACCGCTTCGACTCTTTAATCGCTCGACAGGCAGCAATCTATCGTGTCGATCCCGATCTCGTCTGGTCCATCATTTACGAAGAAACTTACTTCAGCCCCTGGAAGACCGGTAAAGACGGTGAGATCGGTCTGATGCAGGTGATGCCCGCAACGGGCCGCGAGTGGGCAACCGAAACCGGCATGCGTGAACTCGAACGCCAGATGGCGAGCGATCCGCAAAGCCTCCTGCGCGATCCGGAGAGAAACATCCAAATCGGGTGCTGGTATCTGGAAAAGATCTACGAACAATTTCAGGATGCGCCGGACGCTGAGACGAGAATGGTTGCGGCTTACAACGCTGGACCAAGTCGTGCGGTCGAGTGGAGCCGTCCCGATCAGCCCGGCAACACGCAATCCGGCGCGGAGTTCATCAACCGGATCGACATTCCTTCCACCCGGGCTTACGTGCTTTCAATCATGCAGCGTTACCGTCAGCTCAAGAGCTCACGAACCTCGAGCGCTGTATTGCAAGAGACGGCTCCCGCGAAATGACAAAGATTTACTCCGCGCGTTGGGTGCTGCCTGTTTCAGCCGCTGCGATTGAGAATGGTGCGGTTGCGGTTGTCGGACAACGGATTGCCGGAGTTGGTCCTGAGGCTGAAATCGTCGCGAAGTTTCCGTCTGCGAAGATAGAATCGCTCGGCGACGCCGTCATACTCCCCGGCCTCATCAATACTCATACTCATCTTGAACTTACTGCGCTGCGCGGTTATCTCGAAAAAGAAGAGAACGACTTTTTTGCCTGGTTGCGAAAGTTGACCGTCGCGCGTTTAGAACGAATGACGCCGGATGACATTCATGTTTCGGCGACGTGGGGCGCGTGTGAAGCTGTTCGAGCGGGGGTTACGTGCGTGGCTGACGCCAGTGATTCCGGGTTGCAGAGTATGCTGGCGTTACAGGAAGTTGGCTTGCGCGGGGTTGTTTTTCAGGAGTCGTTTGGACCAGATGCTCGACTCGCGCGGGAAAATTTTGAGAAGCTCAAGATCAAAGTGAGTGAGTTGCGCGGGCATGAGAATGACCTTGTGCGTGCCGGTGTTTCACCGCATGCGCCGTATACAGTTTGCGCACCGCAACTGGAATTAATTGTCGATTTGGCGTTATCGGAGGGCTTCACGCTGATGATGCACGCGGCGGAGTCAGAAGCTGAAGAGCTCTTGTTGCGTGAAGGATGTGGCGCGTTTGCTGAAGGTTTGGCGCGCCGCTCGATTGAGTGGAAAGCTCCGGGGATGTCAACGATTCAGTACTTGAAGCAGGTTGGCATTTTAGATACGCAACCATTGCTGGCGCACTGCATACGAGTCGACGACAATGACATTGAAACTCTGCGAGAAACAGAATGTGCGGTTGCGCATTGTCCGAAGTCGAACGCGAAGCTCGGTCACGGTCGCGCACCGCTGGCGAAGTTTATTGAGGCTGGAGTCCTGGTTGGTTTGGGCAGTGACTCCGTCGCGAGCAATAACACGTGCGACATTCTCGAAGAGGCGCGGTTTGCGACACTATTGGCGCGTGCCGGCGGCGCGCATGTTAGTGCCGAAGATGCCTTGCGAACTGCGACATTTGGTGGAGAGTTGCGTGAAGGTTTAAAGGCAGACTTGATTGGAGTAAGGCTGACCGGTGTTCACCAAACGCCTGGATACGATCCTGTCGCGACGCTGATCTTTGCGTCGTCAGGGCAAGACGTGATTTTGACAGTTATCGATGGTCGTGAAGTCTATCGTGACGGGCGCGTTACGACCGTGGACGAAGATCGCCTACGCGCCCGCATGAAAGAAATACTTAGCCACGGATAACACAGATAAAAAATCGGGATTTTTTTCCGTGTCATCCGTGGTTTCTATAACGAGGCCGCAATCGCCTCGTCGAAGATCTCGAGCGCGACGTCAACGTTCTCTTTCGTCAGTATCAACGGCGGTGACCAGCGAATGGTGCTCGTTCCCGCCCCGAGAATGATCAAACCGCGCTCGAAACACGCTATCTCAATTCGATCGCGCAACTCGGGGGTATCAAACTCGACCCCGATCATCATCCCCATGCCGCGCACGTCAACGATGTGCTTGTGCTTCTGCTGCAACTTGACGAGCCCCGCTTTCAGATATTCACCGACTTCAGCAGCATTCTGGACCAGACCACCTTCGAGCAGTTCGATCGTCTTTAATGCCGCGGCGATGCAAACCGGATTGCCGCCAAACGTCGACGCATGCGCGCCCGGTTTCCAATCCATCAAGTCGGCACGGGCAACACATGCGCCGATTGGTAAACCCGAACCGATGCCCTTCGCGATACACACGATGTCCGGTTCGACGTCATAATACTCACACGCAAACATCTTCCCGGTGCGACCCATTCCCGATTGCACTTCATCGACGATCAGCAAAATCCCATGCTCGTCGCAAATGCGTCGCAGCCCGTTGAGAAAGCCTTTCGGCGAAGGCACGTAACCGCCTTCACCCTGCACTGCTTCAACCACGATTGCCGCAACTTCCTCCGGCGGCGTAGTAGTTTTGAAGAGTCGTTCTTCGATCCAGTTGAGCGCGCCTTGTCCTGCGCCCCCGTCACCACAATCCGCAGCGCTGAACGGATTGCGAAACTCGTTCGGATAAGGCACGTGAACGACGTCGAGCGCCTGTCGCTTGAAACCTTTTCGCTGCGCTGCCTTGGACGACGTTAACGAAAGTGACCCAAGTGTGCGTCCGTGAAAACTGTTGAAGAAAGCGATGAACTTTTCACGACCGGTCGCGTGCATCGCGAGTTTCAAAGCAGTCTCGACTGCTTCAGTGCCGCTGTTGGCGAAGTGCGTTCGCGTCGGCGACTTGATCGGAACGATCGCGTCGAGCTTCTCGGCGAGCTGCGGCATGTGACGGTAATAGTAGTCGGTGCCGCACATGTGAATCAGTTGTTCAGCCTGTTGCTGGATTGCTTTGACGACTTCGGGGTGGCAGTGACCTGTCGAACAGACGGCAACGCCGGCGTTACAGTCGAGAAAAATGTTGCCGTCCACGTCTTCAACCCAAACGCCGCTGGCACGTTCAGCGACGAGTTTGAAGGATGGGCGCGGGTAGGCTGGGTTTACAAATTTTGCATCCGCTTCGACGATCTTTTTGCCGTTTGGGCCCGGCAGCGCCGTCTTGATCTGGGGGCGCTTTGGTGTTGCGAGTACGGTGGTAGACATTTTCAACTCCCTTGTCAGAATGGCCAAAAATTAGGAATTAGTGGGCGTTAAAGACAGGGAAAACCTAATCGGCGAAGAGGTTCGCGCGAGATTCAAGCGGGCGATAATGTAAGGGCTCCTGGCCGAACATCGTGGCTCAATCTTACCACAGATGTTCACGGACTGAAGGACGGATCAACACCGATCAGCAGACAAATCCGTAGTTTTAATCCGTGTTATCTGTGGCTCGTCTTCCTTTGCGCCTTTGCGTGAAATAGCCTACATTATTTCTTCAAAATTCCTGCCTCGGAGTAACCACATGAAGAAGAATCTGTTTGCCCTTTTGTTTGTCGCTGCTCTACTTGCTGCCGCCCCGTATCTGCAACGCGCGGGCGCCCAGAGCATGACCGCCCCGAGCGGCTCTGCCGGTGGCGGCGACGGACGCACAGATGCGAAGATCGTCTATCCCGTAACCAAGAAAGTCGAGCAGTTTGACGATTACTTCGGCACGAAAGTCGCCGACCCGTATCGTTGGCTCGAAGACGAAACATCCGCCGAGACAAAGGCCTGGGTTGACGCGCAGAACGCGTTGACCTTCGGCTATCTCGACAAGATTCCTTACCGCGAGAAACTCAAAGACCGTTTGACGCAACTCTACAACTATCCACGCATCTCAGCGCCGTTTCGCCGTGGTGATACTTACTTCTTCACCAAGAACGACGGCTTGCAGAACCAGAGTGTCTTCTACATCCAAAAGGGTGTGAACGGCACGCCCGAAGTTTTTCTCGATCCAAACAAATTCTCTGCTGACGGTACGTCGACGCTGAGTGTTTTCTCGCTCTCAAAAGATGGCAAGTTTCTCGCGTACGGTATCTCGCAAGGTGGCTCTGACTGGGTACTACTCAGCGTGATGGAAGTCGCTTCGCGCAAGAAACTCGACGACGAAGTGAAGTGGATGAAAAATTCAGGTGTGTCGTGGGAAGGCGACGGTTTCTACTACAGCCGCTATCCCGCACCGGAGAAGGGCAGGGAGCTCAGCAGCAAGAACGAATTCCAGGCTGTCTACTTCCACAAAGTCGGCACGCCGCAGTCGGCCGACGTTCTTATTTACGACGACAAAGAACATCCGCAACGTTTCCAGAGCGTTGACACGACTGAAGACGAACGCTTCGCGATTCTCAACGTGTCGGAGCGAGGCAAGGGTAAAAAAGGAAACGCGCTCTTCGTCAAAGATCTTTCGAAGAACGAAGACAAGTTTTCTCCGATCGTAGGCGAGATTGGTGACGACAGCTTCGGCGTTATCGACAACGTCGGCGACAAACTCTTAATTCGCACCAATAAGAACGCTCCGAACGGTCGCGTCGTGTTGGTCGATCCAAAAAATCCCGCCGAGAGCAACTGGAAAGACGTTCTGCCGGAAAGAGCGGAACCGTTGCAAGGCACCGGAACTGCCGGTGGCAAACTCTTCGCATCGTGGCGCAAAGATGTCGCGACTAAAGCATACGTCTTTAGTCTCGATGGCAAGCTCGAAAATGAAATTCAGTTGCCGGGCGTCGGAACAGCAGGTGGATTCGGTGGTCTAAACGACGACAAGTATGTGTTCTACAGTTTCACATCTTTCAACTACCCACCGACGATCTTCAAGTACGACATCGCCACGAAGAAATCGACGGTCTTCCGCACGGTGGACATTCCCGGATTCAAGGCTGACAACTACGAAACCAAGCAGGTTTTCTACAACAGCAAAGACGGCACGCGCGTGCCGATGTTCCTCGTCTACAAGAAAGGCCTGACGCTCGACGGCAACAATCCGACACTGCTCTACGGTTACGGCGGCTTCAACGTGGTCACGGCGCCAGGGTTCAGTTCACTACGTATGGCGTTGCTCGAACAGGGCGTGGTCTACGCGTCCGCAAACATGCGTGGCGGTGGTGAGTATGGCGAGAAGTGGCACGAGGCCGGCACGAAACTCAAGAAGCAAAACGTGTTTGATGACTTCATCGCGGCGGCCGAGTGGCTGATCGCGAACAAGTACACGTCGCCGAGCAAGCTCGCGATTCAGGGTGGTTCGAATGGCGGACTGCTGGTCGGCGCGGTATCGAATCAACGACCGGAATTGTTCCGTGCAGTGGTCGAGCAGGCGGGCGTGATGGATATGTTGCGTTTCCAGAAATTCACGATTGGTTGGAACTGGATCGCGGACTATGGTTCGGCGGAAGCAAACGAGGCTGAGTTCAAAGCGATTTATGCTTACTCGCCATATCACAACGTGAGAGCGGGCGTGAAGTATCCTGCTACGCTGATCACGACCGCCGATCACGATGACCGCGTAGTGCCTGCGCACAACTACAAGTACGCGGCTGCATTGCAAGCGGCGCAGGGTGGACCAAATCCGATCCTCATTCGTGTGGATGTGAACTCGGCCCACGGCGCGAGCAACACGACCAAGGCGATCGAGCAGACGCGCGATATTTACGCGTTCCTGTTTGAGAATCTGGGCGTTGAGTACAAGTAAAATTAAGCCGCGGATAATACGGAAAAATCCCGATTTAAATCCGTATTATCCGCGGCTAAAATTTGCGGATTGGATGCGCTTCGGTGTTGAAGATCACCTTATCGAAATCGAGCGTCTCCGGCGGTGAGAAGAGCAGGTAAAAATATTTGAAAGTCTCGGCGAAGAGAAAGCTCTGCATCGAATCGCTCTTCTCCTTCGTCACCACACTCTTCAACGCTGCATAGCCCTCATCGGTGCGACAGTGCTTCACAAAGTCGCGCCAGAGCTTCTCGCCCATCAGCATATACTTCGTGTCTTTCGTGTAGTGATAGAGATAGTAAGTTGATTCGACGATCTCCGGCCGCAGGGGATATCCGGCCGAGACGACCTTGCGCTCGCGATAGTTAAACTCTTCCGGCTCGATGCCATCGTGATACCACATCAGGAACGACGAATCCTGCAATTCCTTCGCACGCCGCATATTTCCTGACAACGCCAGCACCGCCGGGAAAAAGGCGTCGAGCGCGCCATACGTCGTAGCGCGCCGCGCGCCGGTGTTCATGTCGGCATGCCCATACCAGAGCTCGCCTTTATATTCGTCCGCAAGGTACTTGTTGATGGCTTCGAGACTGTTGTTCCACATGCGCCGGCAGTCCTGATCGCCAAACAGCAAAGAGCATTTCAAAAGATATTCGTAGTAACTATCGATCGCGCCACTGATGTGACTATCGGTGTTGGTCCACTCGCCTGTCTCGACATTGATCCACTCACCAACAAGCCCGATTTTCGAGCGACGGTTGTAAGTTTCAACGAGCGCGCGCTTTGCTTTTTCGTAGTAGACGGGTTTGCCGGTGAGTTTGCTGAGCGTGCCAAACTCGATGATCAGCGTTCCTGTTTCCGCGGGGTTGCTGATGGGTTTGCTTACCTTGCCTGTCTTTAAATTGACGTAGCGATACGGCATTCCCGTCGGCGAATTAAAGACCGGCAGCAGTCGATTGCCGAGATCTTCTGCGAGATTCAAGAGACGCTTGTCGCCGGTAAGTTGATAATTCGTCAGCAGGCCACCGAGTAGCCTGATCGTGATCTCGAAGTTCTGCACCTCCATGTCTTTATCGAAGGACAGATTGTCGATGATGTACTGTTTGGTTGCTGCTGCCTCGTCGTCCAGGCCCATGATGATCATCGTGTCGAGTGCATCGACGGGAGTCATCAGGAGCGGCTCTGCGTACCAATCGTGATAGGTCTTCGAGAGTGGCTTCAGATCGTCGTGGCCCCAGGCGTATTTCTTGTAACCGTTCCACGCGCGCAGGAACTCTGCGCGTACCTCCGCGGCGAGTCTTATGTTGGGCTGCTGAGCGTTTAGCGAGACAGGCAGAAGCAGGAGCAGGACCAGGATTTTGAGTTTAGTCATGGGGTTTGAAAAGTGGGATTATAGCGGTATTGAGCTTTTTAACTCATACGAAATCGAAAATAGCAGGAATGCCAGGATGGCGCAGGGTTTGGCTCAAAACTCTGTCTCAGCTTCTTCATGTACAAATTTATCGTTTCGTGCTACTACTGGCCAACCGGACAAGGTGGCCTCCGGTTGCGGGCCTCAATCATCAAACAGTTAACGGCGGACGCTTACGATTACGCCGGACTTGGAAGTCTGACCAGCTTGGATAAATTAGCCTCGTCAATTGAACGTCGCCGGTTGCGCCGGCTCAAAGTGAAATGCGAGCTTGAGCTGGTCGCGAACCTGTCGCTGCTCGACAACGACGTCGAGTGCTCTGACTCGTCGCTCGTATTCCTCGGCCGCACGCATGATCTCAGCGCGGGGGGAGTCGCGATGGTTCTTCCTTCGACGATTATTGACGAGAGATTTTGTAGCGGCGCGAACCGTTTGAATCTTTCCCTTTACGCGCCGGGTGGCGTCATCGGTCTCGAAGTCAGTCCGGTGCGATGTGAGCGTCTCAATAGTCTATATGCCGGGAATGGTTATCTGCTCGGGACGAAGATAACTAACGTCGACGACCGCGTGCGCTTTGAGAAGTATCTGGAGAGTATTTCATCCGCGAAGATCAATAAACCGCAGATTTTCACGGAATAACGCGGATCTATTCTGCTTGTTTCAGGAAGTCTTTTGTTCGATCGTCTTTGGGTGAGTTGAGGACTTCTTCCGCTGGTCCATACTCAACGGCAACTCCGCCTTCCATGTAGAGGATGTGGTCGGAGACTCCACCAAGAAATCCCATCGAATGTGAAATGATGATCATCGTTTGTCCACCATCGACAAACGTGCGCAGCAAGGTGCGCAGGCTGTTGATGCGTCGCGGATCGAGCGCGCTCGTCGGCTCGTCAAGCAACAGCAGCGCCGGGTGCATCGCGAGGGCGCGTGCGATCGCGACGCGTTGCTGTTCGCCACCCGATAACGATCCCGGGTATCTTCGCGCTGCCTGTTTCAATCCCACTGATTCCAAAAGTTCATAAGCTTCAGTTTCAGCTTTGTTCTTCGGCGCGTGCAGCACGTGCATCGGCGCTTCGATGATGTTTCCGACTACCGACAGGTGCGGGAACAAATAGAAGTGCTGAAAAACCGTGCCGACTTTGAGTCGGAGATCTTTGACGCGACGGCGGTAATCGGCATGCGACATTCCGCCTTCAAGACGGACGTTGTCACACTCGATCGTGCCGCCACTGATCGTTTCGAGCCCGTTAAGACAACGCAGCAACGTCGTTTTTCCGCTGCCTGAAGCGCCGATGACACCGAGCACGGTTTGCGGTGGCACTTCGAAACTGATCCCTTTCAGGATTTCGCTATCCCCGAAACGCTTGCGCAGGTCAGTAACGCGAATCATGCGGTCGCCTCCTCAACGCGTTCGGTAGCTCGATTGCTCAAACGTCGTTCGAGTAGCCGCGCAAGATGGGCCATCGGCAAGCTCATCACGAGATAAAACGCCGACACAGCAATACCGAGCAGCAGAAACTGCCCGGACGCATTCGCAAGTTCGCGATAAGCAGTCGCGAGTTCCCAAACCGAGATTGCAAACGCGACTGAAGTGTCTTTGAAGAGCGACACGAAATCATTTGTCATCGGCGGCAACGCGATGCGAAACGCTTGCGGCATGATGATGCGCCTGAAAGCGAGCAACGGTCCCATGCCGAGCGAGTAAGCTGCTTCCCACTGACCAGTCGGAATCGCTTCGAGCGAAGCGCGATAAACCTGCGATTCATATGCGGCGTAATTCAAGCCGAGGCCAACGAGCGCAGTGAGCCAGCCGGGCATCGCGATGCCAAACACCGGCAGCCCGAAGTAAAGAAACAGGAGTTGGACCAGCACCGGCGTGCCGCGGAAGAACTCCACGTAAAGCGTGCAGAACAAACGAAGCCACGCCGGACCTTTCCACTGGCCCACTGCGAGCGGCAATCCCAGGACGACGGCGATCACCATCGAGCCGAGCGCGATCAGCACAGTCACGGCGGCAGCGCGCGTCAGACGCCAGAGTGCTTCGCGCCAGTTGAACGTTGTCGTGGTGTTTGTGTATTCCTCGACTTTGGCCGGCTGCGTTCCAGTACGGATCGGATTCTGAAACTCGACCTGCGCATCATTCCAGAGTCCCCACTTCTTCAGAATCGTTTCGAGCGTGCCGTCGCTGATGATCTGTTTGATGGCAGCGTCGACTTCGGCCTTTAACTCGTCATCGCCTTTGCGCAGTCCGATGACGTATTGACCGCGTGTGAACGGTGGCCCAGCTTGTCGCAGTTTCGGGTTCGAACGCGCGTAAAAAGCTTCGGCGGGCACGTCCATCACGACTGCGTCAATGCGTTTTAGTTCGAGATCGCGATACGCGCCGACTGGATCGGCGTAAGTGCGAAACGGAATTTCTTGTTGTTGCAACAGGCGTGAGGCGGCGGTGTTACCGAGTGTTCCTACGACGCGCGTTTTACAATCTTGAATTGAATTAATTCGATTGTCGTCGCGACGTACGGTGAGTTGAAGCTGGAAGATGTAGTAAGGATTGCTGAAAAGGATCTGTTGCGCGCGATCGCCGGTCGGTTCGAGGCCGTTGACGATCACATCAAACGACTTACGTTGCAGCGCGGGAACGAGCGTTTCCCAATCGCTCGGCACAAACTCGGCGCGCTGGCCCATCGCTTTCGCGAGGGCGTCGACCATTTCCTTTTCGTAACCGATGTACTGATCGGGATTGGCGGGATCGTTGAAAACGTATGGCGCCCCACCGCTCGGATCAGCGCCCCAGCGCAGAACCTTTTGAGCACTCGCGCTTGGACCAGATAGTAGCGACAAAAAGGCACAAAAGGCGCATATTGATTTAACCAACTTTTTTGAGCCTTTTGTGCTTTTTTGTGGCAACTGGTTTTTGCGCTTTTTGGCGGGAGATTTTAACCGCTGAGCCTCTCGAGATTCAATTCTTTTGCAACGGTGGTGTCGGCTTTAAGAACTGTCTCCATCTGTGTCAACGCGTGGACGTTATCTTCTTCAGTGTTTGAGACGACGCAATCCGATGGCACGAAGACTTTGAAGTCGCGCATGTACGCATCGTTGGCTGTGAAGAGTACGCAATTGTTTCCGGCGATGCCTGTGAGGATCAGATTCTTGGCGCCGAGGTGCGTGAGTAAGAGATCGAGCGTTGTTGAGTAGAAGCCGGAGTGTTTTGGTTTCAGTACGAAGTAGTCGTCGTCGTCAGGAACAAGCAGTTCAACAAATGACTTTCCTTTTGCATCGGCTCTCGTGCAGTGTGCGATGATCTTTTTGAAGTCTGACTGCCAGCGGCCGAAGTTGTCGTTCACATAAATCACTGGCATGCCGGCAGCTTTCGCTCGCTTCTTCAACTCCGCGATATTTTTACCGACTGGCATCGCGAGACGAAGCAGTTCATCACCTTCGGGAAAGTCAAAGTCGTTGATGACATCGATCAAAAGCAAAACAGCATTCGATTTGTCTGGCGCTGAGCCATGCAGATCGTGGCTCTCACGTGGCATTTGCAATGAACCCCCTTAATTAAGTACAAAGTATCAAGATCAACGCACTAAGCACAAAACAACAAAGAGGCCCCTAATCAATGTGTACCGATCGCAGAGATTTTCTCCGTTTGTCCGCAGGTATGGCCGGCGCCACCGTGCTCGGCGGTTCGCTGGTCCATGCACAACAGAGTTCGCAGCCCGAGGCGATTCGGCGTCTACGCCGCATGACTGACAAAGTCGTGCCGATCACGCTCGAGGAACGCAAAGGCCGCATCGAAAAGGCGCAGCGACTCATGCACGAGCAGCATATCGACGCGATCTACATCGAACCCGGCAGCAGCATGTTTTATTACACGGGCATGCGTTGGGGGACGAGTGAACGAATGTTTGCCATGGTGATTCCCGCGCGCGGCGAGATTGCCTGGGTGTGTCCGAAATTTGAAGAAGAACGCGCGCGCGAGTTGATCAACATGGGCACGGACATTCGCACGTGGGAAGAGGACGAGAGTCCTTACAAACGCGTCGCCGAGATATTTAAAGACCGCGGTATACGGACTGGCACCGTCGGCATTGAAGAACGAGCGCGATTCTTTCTTTATGATGGCATTCGACAGGCTGCGCCAGCGTTGAAATATGTGAGCGCGACACCAATCACGGCCGGTTGTCGCATGTTCAAGTCGCCTGCGGAACTGTCGTTGATGCAGATCGCAAACGACATCACGATCGTTGCTTACAAAGCGACACGCGACAGCATGACTGAGGGAATGACCCAGGGTGAGTTTGCGGGTAATTGTGCCGCGGCGTTTCGCGCACTCGGAACGTCAGGCGGAATTTTCGTCAGTTTCGGGAAGTACACGGCATTTCCACATGGCAGCAGCACGCCGCAACGCTTGAAGGAAGGCGACGTGGTGTTGATGGATGGTGGTTGTGGCATCGAGGGTTATCAATCAGACATCACGCGCACGTTTGTTTTCGGCAAGGCCACCGATCGGCAGCGACAGATCTGGGACCTGGAAAAGAAGGCGCAGGATGCGGGATTTGCGGCGGCGAAGGTCGGTGCACCGTGTGAAGCAGTGGATGCGGCGGCACGTAAAGTGATCACGGATGCCGGTTTTGGTCCTGATTACAAAGTGCCGGGCTTGCCGCATCGCACCGGGCACGGCATCGGGCTCGATGGCCACGAGTGGACCAACTTCGTGCGTGGCAACAAGACACCGATCCAGCCGGGCATGTGTTTTAGTGATGAACCGACGGTCGTGATCTATGGTGAATTTGGTATTCGACTTGAGGATTGTTTATACATCACACCGGATGGCCCAAGGTTTTTTACCAAGCAGAGTGAGTCAATAGATAAGCCTTTTTAACCGCTGATGACACAGATAAAAATCCGATCAAATCCGTGTTAATCTGCGGCTGATATGGGGAGATGGGTTTTAGCGGCGACGATTCTGGCCTCGAGCATGGCTTTTATCGACGGCACGGTTGTCAACGTCGCCCTTCCTTTCCTGCAAACCGACCTTAACGCGACCGCGATTGGAATACAGTGGGTCGTCGAAGCCTACTCGCTCTTTCTTTCCGCACTCCTGCTCGTCGGTGGTTCGCTCGGCGATCGTTACGGACGTCGTCGCATCTTCGACATCGGCGTCGTCATCTTCGCAATCGCCTCCTTACTCTGCGGTTTCGCTGCGAACATCGAACAACTAATCATTGCTCGCGCAGTGCAGGGAATCGGCGGCGCACTCCTGGTGCCGGGAAGTCTCGCGCTGATCAGTTCTTCATTTGACGAAGACAAGCGCGGCAAAGCGATCGGAACGTGGTCGGGATTTTCCGCGATCACAACTGCGATTGGACCAGTGCTCGGTGGCTGGCTCGTCGAACATCTCACCTGGCGCGCGGCTTTCTTTCTAAATCTGCCGCTTGCAGTCGCAGTGCTTATTATCTCGATCTGGAAAGTGCCGGAGAGTAGCGAGAAAGAACATCACGGACGACTCGATTGGATCGGCGCAGCACTCGCAACGATCGGACTCGGCGGTCTCATCTATGGTCTCATTGAATCGCCGCGACTCGGTTTCTCAAATCCAATGGTCTTAGTCACATTGATCGGCGGCGTCGTGCTGCTCGCTCTCTTCATCTTCAACGAAGCACGCTCGAAAAATCCGATGGTGCCTTTGCGACTGTTTCGCACTCGCGACTTTTCCGGCGCCAATCTGCTGACCCTATTTTTATACGCTGCACTCGGCGGCACGTTTTTCTTCTTCACGCTCAACCTGATCCAGATCCAGGGTTACTCCGCGACGGCCGCGGGCGCGGCGTTGCTGCCGTTTGTCGCGTTGATGTTTTCACTGTCACGC
>DATEWS010000683.1:0-5986 GCA_035257785.1 Pyrinomonadaceae bacterium | reverse complement strand
GTTGATCCCACGAATGTTTCGCGATACTACGTTGCAGTGGCGTCGGGCGGTGTGTGGAAGACAGTCAATGCAGGCATCACGTGGACGCCCGTCTTCGATAACGAAGGCTCTTATTCAATTGGCGCCATCACGCTTGATCCGAAGAACCCGCTGACTGTTTGGGTCGGCACAGGTGAGAATAACAGTCAACGCAGCGTCTCGTACGGCAACGGTGTTTACAAATCCGACGATGGTGGCAGGACGTGGAAGAACGTCGGTCTCAAAACTTCCGAGCACATTGGCCGCATCGCGATCGATCCGAAAGACTCGAACATCGTCTACGTTGCTTCACAAGGTCCGTTGTGGGGACCGGGCGGCGAGCGCGGTCTGTTCAAAACGACTGACGGCGGCAAGACCTGGAAAAACCTGCTCAACATCAGCGAGAACACCGGCGTCACCGACATCGTGATCGATTCAAACGATCCGAACACGATCTACTGCGCTTCGTATCAACGTCGCCGCCACATGTGGACGCTCATCAACGGCGGTCCCGAAAGCGCGATCTACAAATCGACAGACGCGGGCGCGACCTGGAACAAGTTGCGCGCAGGTTTACCGACGGTTGAAATGGGTCGCATCGGTCTCGCGATTTCGCCGGTTGACTCGAATGTGATCTACGCCACGGTCGAGGCGGCTGATCGCAAAGGTGGAATCTTTCGTTCGAGCGATCGCGGCGGTAGTTGGGAGCGACGCAACGAGTTTGACGCAACAGCGATGTACTACGCGCGCATCGTTGCTGATCCCAAAGACGTCGATCGTATCTACTTAATGAACGTGTTCCTGATGGTGTCGGACGATGGCGGTCGCACGTTGCGACGTCTTGGTGAGAAGAACAAGCACGTCGACAATCACGAAATCTGGATCGATCCGGCGAACACCGACCACTATCTCGTCGGTTGCGACGGCGGCATTTACGAGAGTTACGATCGCGGCCAGAACTGGGACTTCAAACAAAATCTTCCGGTACCGCAGTTCTACGACATCACCACCGACAACGCGAAACCTTTTTACAACGTATACGGCGGAACGCAGGATAACTTCAGTTTTGGCGGTCCCTCACGCACTCGCAGCGCTTCGGGAATCGTCAATAGCGATTGGTTCGTCACCAATGGCGGTGACGGTTTTCGTTCGCAAGTCGATCCGGAAGATCCGAACACGATCTACGCGTCGTTACAGCACGGCGTGATCGTGCGCTTCGACAAGCGCACGGGCGAGCGCATCGGCATTCAACCGCAACCCGGACGCGACGAAGATCCGCCGCGTTGGAATTGGGACACACCGTTCATCATCAGCCCGCACTTACACACCCGTCTCTACATCGCATCAGACAAACTTTATCGCAGCGACGATCGTGGCGATACGTGGCAAGTGGTCAGCGGCCAACTCTCTCGCGCACTCGATCGCGACAAGCTGCCCGTGATGGGCAGGATTTGGAGCATCGATGCAGTTGCGAAAAACGCGTCTACCGCATTCTTCGGCAACGCCTCGGCACTCGCAGAATCGCAAAAGAAAGACGGTCTGATTTACGTCGGCACGGACGACGGCCTGTTGCAGATCACCGAAGACGGCGGCAAAACGTGGCGCAAGATCGAGAAGTTTCCGGGCGTTGCTGACATGTCGTACGTCAGTCGCATCATTACTTCGAATTACGATGCGAACACTGCGTATGTCGCGTTCGACAACCACCAGAATGCCGACTTCAAACCTTATTTGCTCAAGACCACTGACGCCGGGCGAACGTGGACTTCTCTGAGCGCGAACCTGCCGAAGAATGGACCAGTTTGGGCCATCGCGGAAGATCACGTGAATCCAAACCTGCTCTTCACCGGAACTGAGTTTGGCCTGTACTTCTCAGTTGACGGCGGACAGAAATGGATTCAACTCAAAGGCGGGTTACCGACGATCGCTGTGCGCGATCTGAACATTCAAAAACGCGAAAATGATCTCGTCGTCGGAACGTTCGGCCGCGGCATTTACATTCTCGACAACTACGCGCCGCTGCGTTCGATCAAACCCGAAACACTGCGACAGGATGCGGCTGTGTTTCCAGTGAAGGATGCCTTGATGTATATCCAGTCACAACCGCTCGGCGGTCGTGGCAAGAGTTTTCAGGGCGAGCGTTTCTTCAGTGCGGACAATCCGCCGTATGGGGCGACCGTAACGTGGTATTTGAAAGAGGCCCTCAAAACGAAGAAAGAGAGACGACAGGAGAGCGAGCGCGATGCGGAGAAACGAGGCGCGCCCGTTGGTTGGCCCACGCGCGACGAGTTGCGTGCGGAAGAAGAGGAAGAAGCACCCGGGATCATCGTCACGATCACCGATGCTTCCGACAACGTCGTGCGTCGACTCACCGGTCCGGTAAGTGCGGGAATTCAGCGAGTGACGTGGGATCTGCGTTATCCAGCAGCGAATCTCTCCGCTCCGCCGCCACCCGATGCAGATCCTGATTTCGAACCACCGTCAGGCCCGCTCGTTATGCCCGGCACTTACAAAGCCGCGATCGCAAAACGAGTTAACGGCGTAGTCACACCCATTGGACCACCGGAAACGTTTCAGGTTGTCGTCGAAGGCCAGGAGACGATGTCTGCTTCCGATCATGCGGCGCTCGTCGAGTTTCAGACGAAGGCGATACGTTTGCAGCGTGCGGCAAACGGTGCGACGCAGGCTGCGAATGCGCTCAAGCCTCGTCTCGCAGCGATCAAACGGGCAATCAGTGAGACGCCTTCGTTGCCACAGCGTTTACAGGACGATGCGACAGCACTGGATAGAAGAACGAACGACATCCTGCGCGCGCTCAGTGGTGATAGTGCGGCGCGACAACGCAATATCAACACGCCGCCCTCGATCAACGATCGCGTCGGCTACGTAGTTGGCGCGCAGCGCATGTCGATCTCGCGTCCGACCCAAACTCAGATCGCTCAATACAACGCAGCGGCAGTTGATTTCGAAGCTACGCTGAGCCAGTTGCGACAGTTGATCGAAGTCGATCTCGCGAGGCTCGAGAAACAACTCGAAGCGGCCGGTGCGCCCTGGACGCCGGGCCGAATTCCGGAGTGGAAGAATCAATGAGTAATTTAGCCGCGGATTAAACGGATAAACACGGATATGAAGAAACATCCTGGCATGTTGTTATTGCTGTTGCTTTGCTTCTTTACGGTCCAGGCGCAGAAGGCGCAAACGCTGACAGAGAAAGTCGCGGGCATGGAGAGGTTTCCCGGCTTCTTTCCGTTTTACTGGGACGCGAAAGCGGGCAAAGTCTGGCTCGAGATCGACAAGTGGAACACGGAGTTTCTCTACGTCGAATCACTGCCCGCCGGAGTCGGCTCGAACGACATCGGCCTCGATCGTGGACAACTGGGCAACAGTGCGATCGTGCGCTTCGATCGCACTGGCCCACGCGTGCTGCTCGTCGCTCCGAACTACAATTTCCGCGCGATCACAAACAACGCTGACGAACGTCTCGCAGTAAAAGATGCGTTTGCGGAATCGACGTTGTGGGGCTTTGAAGTCGCGGCCGAAGAAGGCAATCGCGTTCTGGTTGACGCCACGAATTTCTACCTCCGTGACGTTCACAATGTCACTAACACCCTGCAAAGAGGTCAGCAGGGCACGTATCGACTCGATCCAACTCGGAGCGCGTTCTACCTGCCAAACACGAAGAACTTCCCGCAAAACACGGAAGTCGAAACCACTCTGACTTTCACCGGCGAGCCTGCGGGTCAGTTTGTCAGGCAAGTTGTCCCGGTGCCGGAAGCGATTACGGTTCGCGAACGTCACTCGTTCGTGCAACTCCCGCCTCCGGGTTTCAGGCCTCGTGTTTTCGATCCACGCGCAGGTTACTACGGCATCGACTACATGGACTTCGCGACGCCGATCGAAGAACCGATCATGAAGCGTTTCATCTCGCGGCATCGTTTGCAAAAGAAAGATCCGAGTGCGCGTGTGAGCGAGGCCGTGAATCCGATCGTCTATTACGTCGATCGCGGCGCGCCCGAGCCGGTGCGATCGGCGCTGCTTGAAGGAGCACGCTGGTGGAACCAGGCGTTTGAGGCGATCGGTTACAAGGACGCGTTTCGCGTCGAGATCATGCCGCCCGATGTCGATCCGATGGACGTGCGTTACAACGTGATCCAGTGGGTGCATCGCTCGACGCGAGGCTGGTCCTACGGCAACTCGCTCGTCGATCCACGCACCGGCGAGATCATTCAGGGACGTGTTTCACTCGGCTCGTTACGTGATCGACAGGACTTTCTGATCGCTGAAGGACTGCTCGCTCCTTACGACAAGACAAACACCGCTTCACCGAAACTCTTAGAAATGGTGCTCGCGCGTTTGCGCCAACTCGCAGCGCATGAAGTGGGCCACACGCTCGGCTTGCAACACAACTACGCTGCCAGTCCCGTGAATCGTTCGTCAGTGATGGACTATCCGGCGCCACGCGCGAAACTCGACGCCAATGGTGTTCCGGATCTGTCGGACGCGTATGCGAAAGGCATCGGTGAATGGGACAAGGTTGCGATTGCCTACGGCTATCAGGATTTCGCAGCGGGCACCGATGAAGCGGCAGCACTCGATCGCACGTTAAGCGATGCGTTCAATCGTGGACTGATGTATCTGACCGATCAGGATGCACGACCGCCGAGTAGTTCGAGCTCCGTCGCTCATTTATGGGACAACGGAACGAACGCGATCGACGAGTTGTCGAATGTCATGAAGGTGCGTGCGGCGGCGCTCAGACGGTTTGGCGAGAACAACATCCGCGAAGGTGCGCCCGTTGCGACGATCGAAGATGTCCTGGTGCCGATTTACATGTATCACCGTTACCAGGTTGAAGCGGCGGCGAAAGTAGTCGGAGGTCAGGACTACACTTTCAGTCTGAAAGGCAAAGGTGATCGCAACCCGCAGATCGTTTCGCCTGGGGACCAGCGTCGCGCACTCGCGGCAGTGCTGGACACGCTCAAGCCCGAAGCGCTCGCGCTGCCGGAGTCTTTGCTGCGTTTGATTCCGCCGCGTCCGCCGGGTTATCAGCGCACGCGCGAGGATTTTCGTATTCGCACGCAACCGGTGTTTGACGCGCTCGCGCCCGCAGAAGCTGTCGCCGATCACGTGAGCGGTTTTTTACTGAACCAGGAGCGAGCAGCGCGCCTGGTACAATTCCACGCCCTCGACCCGAGCAATCCCGGTTTGAATGAAGTCATCGACCGGATATTAAGCGCGACGTGGAAAGCGCCCGCGGCCACAGGTTACGCCGGCGAGATACAACACAGCGTTAACTCGATCATCCTGTTAGACCTGATGGGACTCGCGTCCGGTGAGCACGCTTCGAATCAGGTACGCGCGATCGCTTCGTTTAAGTTGGACCAACTAAAGAACTGGCTCGCGTCGCAGAGCCGTCTCGCTGTTGACGAAAACCATCGAGCGTTTCTGTTCTACTCGCTCGATCAGATCAAACGTTTTCAGGATGATCCAAAGAAAATGAATCACACGCCTGCGCAAGCGCCTCCTGACGGGCAGCCAATCGGAATGCAGTCGCAGATGGAGACGGACTTCGTGTTTATCTGTGGCCGGTAACTGCGGTAGCATTGGTGGCTTATGCAGGGAGTTGAAGACTACGTTGGAGAGGTGCTTGACGAGAAGTACCGCCTTGAACACTTGTTGGGAAAGGGCGGGATGGGCGCAGTGTATCTCGCCACTCACCTCGGCACCGAGCGTTATGTTGCGCTGAAACTGATCTCGCCGCAGTTCATGCGGAACAACGAGTTTGTCGAGCGCTTCAAGCGCGAGGCGCGTGCGGCTGGTCGTTTACGACATCCCAATGTTGTTGACGTAACTGACTTCGGTTTTACAAACCTCAAGACCGGCAAGGTCGCTTACCTCGTGATGGAGTATCTCGACGGCTGCACGCTTGGTGACGTGCTGGCGGAGGAGAAACGTCTCCCTCTCGAAT
>DATEWS010000682.1:0-2035 GCA_035257785.1 Pyrinomonadaceae bacterium | reverse complement strand
TCAAATTCACGGCGGCTCCGGCCTCGTGAGCGGTACAGTCGTGGAACGCCTCTATCGCGACGTCCGCGCATTACGTATTTACGAAGGCACATCCGAGATCCAGAAGCTCGTGATCGCTGGTCAGCTTTTGAAGGAGCAGTGAGATGAAACCGCTTTCGCCAGACACAACTCCCGAAGCCCAGCGAATGCAGTACGAGTTGATGCGCCGGCTTTCACCAGAGCAAAAACTCTCTTTGGCGTTTGATCTAACTGAGACAATGCGCCAACTCGTTCTAGCTGACTTGCACCATCGTTTTCCTCAGGCGGACTCGGACGAGATCAGAAAACGATTCATAGCTCGCGTCTTACCACGCGAAGATGTGATCCGCGCTTATGGCTTCGATCCGAAAGCGGAAGGGTTTTGATTTGATGGAGAAGACACTGTATTGGCTAAACTTCGCTGGTATCAGGTAGGGCATGAAAGTTCAAATACGCAGTGGAGGGATGTAATTGGGATTTTGGCAACGTCGCGCGACAACTTAGATCTTCAGTATTTGAGCGAGTGGTCCGGTAAGCTTGGTTTGACTGCGTTACTACAGAAGGCGCTTCTCGAAAAATGAAGATCAACGTCATTGGTGGTGGGCCGGCGGGGTTGTATTTTGCGATTTTAATGAAGAAGGCCAGTGCGTTGAATCAGATCAAGATCTACGAGCGCAACGGCCCGGACGATACTTTTGGGTGGGGGGTTGTGTTCTCGGGTAAAACGCTCGCGAATCTGCGCGCTGCGGATGAAGAGTCGCGTGCCGAGATAACGAAACAATTCGCAGCATGGGACAATGTTGATGTCGTGCATAGAGATACGAAAGTCTCGATTCACGGCAACAGCTTTTCAGGCATCGCAAGGCTGCAACTGCTCAAGATCCTCCAGCGACGAGCCGAGCAGTTGGGTGTTGAGATTGAGTTTCACAGTGAGATTAACGATGTCGAGGCGCTCAGAAACAATTGCGATTTGCTGTTGGCTGCGGACGGCGTCAATAGCGCTGTCAGATTTCGTTATGCAGAACAGTTCCAACCCAAGCTCGATTCGCGCGCTAATCGATACATCTGGTACGGCACAAATCAACTCTTCCACGGATTGACGCTGACGTTTCGTGAAAACGAGGCGGGCGTGTTTGCCGCGCACTCATACAAGTTCAATCCGACTACAAGCACGTTCATTGTCGAGTGTGATCCGCAGACGTGGGCCAAGGCTGGGTTTGAACGCATGAGTGATGAAGAGACGCGCACATATCTCGGTAAAGTTTTCGCTAATGATCTTCAAGGACACAAGCTACTCTCGAACAACTCTAAGTGGATCAATTTTCTGCTCGTCAAAAACAGAAACTGGTTTTTCGAGAATGTCGTGCTGCTTGGCGACGCCTTGCACACGGCGCACTTCTCGATCGGTTCAGGCACGAAGCTCGCGATGGAAGACGCGATCGCGCTCGCTGAGTCATTTCAAAAAAGCATTAGTGTGGCCGAGGCGTTAAGGAATTTCGAGATAACACGACGACCGGTTATTCAGGATTACCAGGCGGCTGCGTTCGAAAGTATGGTCTGGTTTGAGAACGCGCGTGAGTACATGCATTTGACGCCGATGGAGCTGGCTTACACTTTAATGACGCGAAGCGGGCGAGTTACTTACGAAGATCTAAAACGTCGCGACCCAAAATTTGCCGCGGATCTCGCGAATGAACGCGGATAACTACCAAGATGGCGGTTCCAGGCGACGTCGACCTTCATCGACAGTCGCAATGCCCGGCTCATCAAGATCAACGCGGTCCCACAGTTTGCACGTCACGGGGCGGTGCGCCTGGTCCAGGGCTTCACAATAATTCGTGTACGTGCAACGGCGTACTTCATCACCGCGGCCGAGCTTCACTTTTACAAACCAATCAGGATCGGCGAGCGCCTGGCGCGCCATGCCTACGATATCGGCCTGTCGGTTGCGTAGGATCTCTTCAGCCTGTTCGAAAGTCGAGATACCACCTGTGGCTATTACCGGCGTGTTGTTGAC
>DATEWS010000681.1:0-7228 GCA_035257785.1 Pyrinomonadaceae bacterium | reverse complement strand
TCGCGCAGGTAGGCGTACTGGCCGCCGACGTCCGGACGCAACGCCGAGAGCTCGGCCCAGATGAACGCCGCCGCGAGTGCGAAGAGTCCACCGAGTATCCATGCAGCGAGAATCAGAAACGGCGTATGAACTTGTTTCGCGACTACCGACGGGTTCATGAAAATCCCGGAACCGATGATTCCGCCCATGACGATCATGGTGGCGTCGAATAGTCCGAGCCGGCGGGCTAGTTGGGGGTGTTTGGTCGTTTCGTCCATTGGAAATAGGAGTTAGAGCAGCAAGATTAACATTCTCTGCGGCCCTCTGCGTATCTCGGCGTTCTCTGTGTTAAAGACTAACTCAACCGCAGAGAACGCCGAGATAAGCAGAGGGCCGCAGAGAAACGCGTTTTGACACTTGCCGCTGTCTTTCGATAACCTCTTGCGTTTTGCCGAGAGGATTGAATTTGTCCGTACGAGCTGAAGCCATTATCACCGCCGGTTTGAGACCTGATCTCTTCGCCGGTCGCGGTGTCTTATCGAGTAGTAAAACGCTCGTATTCGTGGCTTTAATCGTTTTGACGGCGGTGGGCTTTGGCTTTCGTCTGACAGGCCTGAGTGCCGAAGGACTGAGCGAAGACGAACTCAACAAACTCAACGCGGTCGCCGATTATCGTGCGCATGGTCTGACTGGCGCGAACGGTGAGCACCCGATGTTGATGAAGGCACTCCAAGCAGCGTCGATCATTCTCGCCGAACGGTGGAACAACAGCGTCGCTTCTCACCAGATTGCTCCGGAAACAGCGCTTCGTTTACCCGGCACAATAGTCGGTGCTTTGAGTACGCTGCTCATCTTTCTGATCGCGTCCGAATTGTTCGGCGTCGAAGTCGCACTCATTGCATCGGCGTTGTGGGCTTTCGATCCAACCGCAATCGGATTCAGTCGCATCGCCAAAGAAGATTCGTTTTTACTTTTCTTCTTCCTGCTCGCGAACGTGTTCTGGTTGCGTGGCCAGCGCGTCGCTGAAAGTACCGATCAAAATCCGAACAAGTATTACTGGGCCACTGCTGCTGCGTTCGGTGCGATGGTAGCGTCTAAGTACCTGCCGCATCTATTCACGATCAGCATCTGTTACTACTGGATATTTCAGAACATCCCTGAGACTCGCTGGCGTCTCGGCAAGAAACGACTGCTCGTGTTCTTCGCCATCATGGGCCTTACGTTTCTGATTTTGAGTCCGACGATTCTGCTGCCGGAGACGTGGAAACAGATGGGTTTGTTTGCTGGTGGCAAGCGCATCAGTCACGACGGGTATGAGTTCATGGGCCATCTGTACCCGCAACGTTACGACGATTGGCTGCACGGCATACCGGTCTACTTCTATCTTGTTTTCACTGCAGTTAAGTTGCCGCTGTTGACTGTGCTCGGATTTGTCGGAGGCTTGCCGCTGCTGTTTCGACGCAAGCTCGGCGATGGACGTTACTTCATTCTGTTCTGGCTTATGTTGTGGGCGGTAGCATTCTGTTTTCCGGGTGGAAAGTTCACGCGTTACTACACGAGCGTACTGCCGGCAGTTTTGATCACGTGCGCGATAGGAATTCAATGGGTCGGGCGTTGGCTGGGCGAGCGTGTCGGTGCGAGTCTTGCGGTTGTGGTGATTACGGCGTCAGTAATTAGCTCCGTCCAGGCGGCGCCGCACTTCCGTTTGTTTACGAATTCGATCGGTGGCGGGACCGCGTGGGCCGGTTATTACTTCCCGCATGATGAGTTTTACGACGCCAGCATGCGCGACACGATTGCTCAGATCGCAGCACGCGCCCGGAGCGGCGCACGCGTCGTCAGCGAAAGTCCTTCGCTCGCCGCCTACTACGCCGAACGCGCCCAACGCTCAGATCTCGTGTGCCTTTCCCTCTCCGATCCAGAGGTACTCCAGCAACTCCAACCCGGCGACTTCATCATCATTGCACGCGGTCGTCGCTACTTCAGCAACGACGCCATCATCTCCGCCCTTCGCGACCACGATATCCCCGTGGCGGAGCTCAAACTCGGTACAATCCCGTCCGTGAAAATCTATATCCGCTGATAACACGGATAAAAATCGGCTAATGTCTTAACTCAACTTCGACTGGCCTTGCGTCTTTTGAGTCGTAACCTTCGGGCCAGTTTGAGATGTTCACGCCGTACAACCAATCCGACTCAGGCGTGACGGTGAATCGTATCGTCA
The DNA here is from genome assembly GCA_035257785.1 of Pyrinomonadaceae bacterium. Taxonomy (GTDB): domain Bacteria; phylum Acidobacteriota; class Blastocatellia; order Pyrinomonadales; family Pyrinomonadaceae; genus PSRF01. Next base: position 5,025 of record DATEWS010000681.1, on the reverse strand, counting down.
ACGGTAACCCGCGCATGGCGCGGAGCCGCAGGAGTCTTCCGGTCAAACGCCACTCCTGAATCAGCGGTTGTCCTTCCGGCTCGGCAGGAATCAAACGCGAACCACCGTTCCAACCTTCGACAAAGAGGGTCGCACGCGTCTTCACAAAACCAGGTGGCGAATCGGTAGGCAACACTGGTTGGATATGCGCGCGGACGATGATCTCGCTTACCTGCCGCCGATCGGCGCGCTCAGGCACTGTGTATTCGAGATACCCAGATCCGGATCCCCAGATATAACCCACACCTTCGCCAATCTTCTCGAAGCGCTCTGCATTAGCCATCTGCGGCTTGAACTGGTAAAGCACCGACTTGTCTTCTCTGAAAGTAATCTGCGGCAACGTTGACGAGTCACCAGGCGGGCGAGACCACACAAACTGTCGCGGTATCAAGTGTCGCTCGCTCTCAAGTAAGTTAGACGGCAGTTCCGCCGATTGCAGTGCTGCAAACATTTGCGCCGCGCGCGCGATCTCATTCAACAACTCTCGATCGCGAGGCGTTGCGTAGGTAACACCGTAACCTCTGCGCGTATCCGGCGTGACGATCCAAAACATCGCGCCCGCTGTTCCCGCGCTTGCATTGCCCTCAAAGAACGCTTTGTACCACTCGAGCTGCGAAGCGCCGTTAAACCCTTCCACACCCATCCCAAACTCGCCAAACACCAGGGCCTTTTTGATCGAAAACGCCGCAGCCGCGCGGTTCTCGATAAACTCCTTCAACGCCTGCGGTGAATCGACAAAACTGTCGTGATCGGGGCGCGGATAATTATGCACATCGCAGTAATCAACCGTCGGAATCGCGTGATCCGCCAACCATTCGCGACGCTCGGCCGATGATCGATAACCCCACGTGCCCGGCGCAATCATGTGATTCGGATCGAGCGACTTGAGATACTCGCTCATCTCCACGAACCACGCGCGTCGTTCGGCCCAGCGCCCGGTAATCGCCTGCCCTTCATTTATCAACTCCCAACCGAAGATCATGGGATCGTCGCGGTAGAGCACGCCGGTGACGGTGTTTCTGCGCGTCGCGAGTTTCTCAACGTGCTCGCGATAAAGACGCCGCGTTTCGGGATTCGAGTAGAAGAGCATCGCCCTCTCGTTGTTGATACCAAAATCATAACGGTCGTCCGCAGCATCGTTGATGCCGGCCCAGCGCAAGTACTGCGTCACGCCGCCGGTGTCGCGCCACCAGTTAACCAAACATAACTGCACGTAAAGATTGTTCTTCGCCGCCTCGGCGATCACCTTGTCGAGATGCACGAACGCGTCTTCATTCCACTGACCGGGCGCGAGTCGAAAGTAGTGATTCCGCGGCCAGTCTTCGAAATCGGCCATCGGCTTGACGTCGTTTGGACCACCTTCACCAAACGCCCACACACGCACGACTTTCATTCCCGCTTGCGCAGCCTGGTGCAATGTTTCCGGCATGCGCGCGCGATCTTCGTCGCGGTACATCACCGCCACATTCGCACCGACAAAGCGAAACGGTTTGTTACCGATAAAGAAACGTCCGCCGCGTTGCCGCACGAACTGATCCCTCGTGGGCGTGGTTGTAGAGTTTGGTGAGGCAACTAAAAAGAGAACCGCCGCGCTTCCGACGAGGCCCAGCGCGGCGACCACAAGCAGTATTCTATTCATCAAGCGAGTAATCTTACCGGGGATTCGTTAATCTGACGAAACCCATAATCGCACAAACGGCGCCCAACACCACAAACAGGTTGAAGAACGCGCCGACTCCCAGAGCCATAGTCAGGTCGGCCGAGTTTTGACTCATGCCGAGAAACACAAGCACGCCGAAAAGCAGGAATTGCAGGTGATAGATGATCAGGCAGACGGCGGCGTAGGAGAACCAGCGGGCCGAAGGTCCAAAAGCGGGCGAACGCGCGAAACCAAGCACGGCCGCGACCAGCCAGCCGACGCCTCCGGCAATCAATAGCAGCAGCGTGACGATAAAAAAGTACGTCGGCTGCGTCGCTCGAATCTGTTGCAGCAACACAATGAGGAGTGGAAACATTTCGTCTTGAATAGCTCCTTTTTAGTGGGCTGAAAAATCACGTAAAAAACGAGCGCCGTCTGCGCACGTAAGCCGCTTTGGTATGTGCACAAACGGCGTCCAAAATGGGGTCGGGAAGCAGGCGCAAGTTTATCCGGCGGCGTCGAACGAATTGGCACGCTGCGAACAAACGCGCGACGCTACTGCGTAATGTGAATCTCTTCCTCTTTGTTTACGTGGCCGAGGAAGTATATCAGCCCACAAACAAAAGCGATTGCTGCCAGCCCGAGCGCGATCCATCCCGAACTGTGACCACCGGCAGGATCCGGGAAGGTCACAAATCGGTAAAAATAATAGATCGCACCGATGGCGGCTGCTACGCCGACCAGTATCGCGAGAATATCTTTCAGGCTTTTCATTTTCACCCTCCGGCCAACCAATGAAATTATGAAGGTTAAGGAAAAAGCCGCATTTTTAAGCGAATTATGGCTGCATGTTAACGCTGGGCATGAGGGAATGCAAGTCAGATAATCTGGGGAGTTGGGAAATGGAAAGAAGGCTTGAAACTAAGGCTATCGACTACAGGACGGCACCGTACGGGCCACAGTCGCGCGGTGGGGATGGCCAGCAAAGCCGGAGTTTGTGATGGCTTCCCAACTGTTTGTAGGGGTTGACTCACTTAACTTAATTTGCTCTCCGCAAAACTTACTTTGGGTCCTTGCAAATGGACGCTGCGTGATGCAACGAGCCGTAGACTCCATATTTCCTATAGTTCCGCAGCCTGTGGATAACTTCATCTCGCTGTTTGTCGTGCGACAACTTAGCACTGACATAGTTGATCGCATCTTCGAGACGGTCTCCACGACTGGGGCAGTTAACAGATCTAAAAACTTTCAATTTGCCTTCCTCGAGGATCACAATATGACTGAGCGAAAAGTACGAATCAGGGGGAGCCACATGATAGACATGTCCATTTATGAAATCGACGCAATCGTGCAGCGTCAAATCCTTATTTGATGGGTTCATTAAATCAACTACGAAAAAGCCTATTGCGCTTTCATTGTAGCTATAAAAACCCCTGGCAACCCCTTTCGAGTATTCGGGAATGGAGTTGTTCAGAATATCCGCCAGGTCGTCGATAACACGTGATCTAACGTAGAGAGGATCAGGATTTGGGTCACATCTACGCGCAGCAGTTTGCACGCTTTTTGGCGGCTTTGATCTCTGCTGAGCGTGAGTGATAAAAAAAGGGCCGTACAAAACAATGGCCGAAAATAGCGCGATTAGTCTATAAGTCATGGTTCAGGCTTCCTTTCTTTCTTTATTTCATCTGCTGCCTTAACCTCAACAGCTTTCGCTGGCGCTTCGACATTCAGAGTATTGTCTCTACCTTCTTGTCGATCCTTGATCGCTTCGATTGAATCCTTGTCCGTGTCATGCGTACTCTCGTGTGCGCCTACGGTTACGATGGCCTCCTGAACTGTCACATTGGGATCATTGTAGCGAGGAGAAAAGAACGTAGATAACCCTTCCTTTATACTACCTTCGTAAATGGTAATAGTTGCTTCTTTGTACTCAATCTTGCCGCTTTGTCCTTTGACGAAGGCAGCCTCGCCGTCGAACTTGTTAGTTTTGTCGTTCCATTCTAATACCTTACCGTTCTTGTCGTGCGCCTGATGTAAACCATAGACACGATTTCCGTCCTGATCGGTTTTTACTATGTTGCTAATTGTGAAATGAACTTTAGTCGCATTGCTCGCCACTTTTAGCATCGCTGATATCGCTTCACTACTTCCAGATTTGTTGACAAGTTCTGCGTATCGCTTCAAAGACTGATTCGCATTTGTACCAACTTGCACATTACCTTTACCATCGACACTGACTCTGACCTTCTTACCATTTGTACCCAAGTAATAACGACCATCAGGATCTACCCGAGTTAGTGGATTGTTACCACAATACGTAGTCGTGGCGCCTCACACTGAACAAACTGCCGGTTTGATCGAGGATGATTCGCGGGGTGCCGAGATGGTCGGGGACGAGCCACTGGACCTTCTCGCCGCCGGCCGAAGTGCCGAACGCCTGGATCTCTACTACGCGGCTCCACGAGTCAGGCACTTGATTAATGTATACACGGATCTTGCTGGTCGTGATGGGTGAGAATGTGAACTTGCGCCAGACTTTGTTATTTCCAGTCACACTGCCGCCCGGAACCGTGGTCCAACTGCTGCCGTTCCAGTACTGCACGTCGAAAGCTAGCAGTCCGTAGAGAGTGAATGTTTGGGTTTCTGTCGGTGTGTTTTCCTGTGTGTAGTTGTCGTGCAGACTGAAGACGTCGATCTCATCGATGCTCTTACTGCCTGCGAAATCAACCTGGATCCAATCGGGTACTACGTCAGGTGTCGCATCATTCCAGCCTTCACCGTTGCCCCATGGACCACGATTATTCCCATTGATCGCACCAGTCGTACAAAAGCCGCAACAGGTGTGTGCTGTCGAGGCAGTAGCAACTGCACCGTTGGCAGCGAGAGCGACATTGAAACGGCCAGTTGCGGTGATGAGCAACTGCCCACCACGATAGCCGTACTCCTTCTCTGGCGCTGACGCCGGCGACGAAGCTCGATACTCGGCCAATAACTCGCCGTCCATCCCGTAGATCTGCCACTCTTCCTGACTCGAAGCTATGTGCCTGCGCACACGATGGCCTTGTACGTATACCGGCCCGTCTGTCCGGTAAGGTTCAGTGAAGCGGAGATCATCGCCGCTTTGAAACGCACATCGTCGGGGCTGACTTATGAACAGGTAGGTCGCGAGCTGGGAGTGTCTAGGCACCCGATCTCAAGCATGGAAGGCGAAGTAGGGCGGTAGGAGTGTGGGCGAGGCGCAACGTTGCGGCAGTGGAGGATGAGTAACCACGATCAAAGCTGGGCGCGCCCGCAGTCAAACACTGAGTATCACAGAAGTAATTGATCGCTGGTGTTGTGCGTTTTCG
>DATEWS010000680.1:0-5409 GCA_035257785.1 Pyrinomonadaceae bacterium | reverse complement strand
CCGCCACTGGACAAGTACCGTTGAAATCCTTCTTGTTGACAGCAGCTTTAGCCGCACCGGTCGGGTTACTCGGTAGCAACTGGAGATCAGGTTGGAGGCCTTCTGCGCCGCGATAAGCGCGTAAGAGACCCCACGTTCCGTTCCACTGGTTATCCACGGAGCTGCCCGGCTGGTACAGGTAATCGACGAAGGGAGTTGCACCCTTGATCGCAGCTATACCCGGCAATTCAAACTCGAAGTGCTCGGAGATGCCCATCGACTGCGAATTGCGGTAACCCGAATTCGGATCGGTGCGCTCGTAGAGCCACTTCTGGCCGTGAACACTAAAGTTATGACTTTCCTCGTGAGCACCGACAAGAACGCGAATCTGCACCTTGTCAGCCTCGTAAGCACGCAGCACCGGCGTGAACGGATCACCACCTTGCAGTCCGCCCGTCAGCGCCGGGTAGAAACCGGGCTGCGAGTTGAGCGCCGGGTTCGCACGCGTGATGTCTGAGCGGTAAATGTTCGAGAGATCGCCTGCATCGCCCGCCGCTTGCGTGTTTGTATTCGGATCCTGTGCGCGCAGAGCGACAGGCTCGTTGCGGTAGTTGACTACCATCGTGCCCGGATCAGCAGCCGAAACTGCTTCAGGACACGGTAGCGGTACGCCACCCGGACACTGATCAGCTTTCTTGATGTTGACCGGCAGAGCAGCTTCGTCTCTCACCGGCGGGTTGATTGCGTTCGCCGGATCGGGAGCGGCCTTGCCTGCGTTATTGACGCCGCCACCAGCATTGTAAGCGAGTGTGTAATCGGCGAACTCGAGCAGGAACTCGCGATAGCTGTCCGCAGTGTTCTGCGTCTGAATGACCGCCTGCCACGTTGTTGGACCACCATCGAAACGTCCGCCTAATGTCTGGCCAGTCTCATTATGTTTCCAAACAGAACCTTGAGGCTCCGTAACGAGTCCGGCGTAGAGGCCGTTCTGCTGGTGCGTCGAAGGTCCAAAGTGATCGTGCGTGAAAACCGTACCGAGAGTGCGATCCTTGCCCGCCAAATTCAGGGTCGGGTCAGCGAACCAGCGCTGCACGGTTGTCTGTGCACCGACGGTGCCGAAGAACGGATGTGGCTTCGCGGTTAGCTGACTCTTCGTCGTGCTATTGAAAGCCTGCAAACCACCGGCGGCATTGATTGCATTGATGCGCTCGATGACTTCGTCCGGAGAGAACGTGCCGTCTTCGTAGTTCCAACCATTACCCGCACCGTCTGACGAGGTGACGTCAAACTTCACAAGGTGAATATGCTGACCCATGATGTCGGTCGGCGTGCGCACCTGGAAGTCGTCGAGTTCGTAGTTGTTTGGCGTCAGGTTTGTGTGCTGGAACGTAATGCAGTCGTTAGTGTTTGCACGGAAGAACAGCGGTTCTGGCGCGCGTGTGCCGTTCAGCGTCGGAGCGACGTCGCCCCAAAGCGTAAGAATGCGCGATTGTGGAGAGTGCCAACCTGCTTTGTTCAACTTGAGATCGAGCTGAATCGCGGCGGCTTTGTACAGTCGTGGATTACCAAACGCGTTGCCAGCATCGTCGCGACACGGATCAGCGAACGGCGCTCCGGGCTTCGCCGGTAGACCGTTCAAGGCGTAGCTCGCGGCAGTGCCGTCGGGCTTAAAGCTCGCGACCTGCTTCTGCGCGTGGAAGTTCATCGCCGCGATTTCGTCGGGAGTTCCTGTTTCGGGAACCGCCTGCGCTTGCGCAACTAAGATCTCTTTACTGAAATCGAGACGTGTCTCGACGCTCTCGGCCTCGCCACCCGTGATGACGTGACGCGGCAGACCACCGTCGTCAATCGTGTCGAGCGGCGGGTGCGGCGGACGGTGTCCGGCGACGCCCGGAACGTAAAATGGATAACCCTTGAACTCCGCAGTCGGCATAGGCGCCATCGCGATCGTCGGGATTGGCACGAGTGCCGGAATCGGCGCACCCGCGGCGATCTCGCCGTCAGGCAGTGCACGTGCGCCAGTGACTGGACGGCCATCGCCGTCAAGTTGTGTGCCTGCTTCGAAGACATCGTGCGTGCGCCACAGTTCCCACATACCTTGTGCGAAGTGCGGGTAGAAGTGGCAGTGAAAGATCGAGTCGCCTGGCGTCTTATTGCGATTGCCTGAACCGCCGTGCGCGATCTCGGTAGTAAACGAGTAGCCGGGACCCATCGCCTGGCTGTCGAGATAACTCGAGTTGTCGCTGTCAGGAGTGTTCAACCACTGGTGCGCGTGCAAGTGGTGAATGTGGTGTTCTTTCGGACCAGCATGAACGACTCTCATCTTCACGTGGTCGTTGAGATAACTGTGGTGGACGTTCGACGGATCATCAGGGAAGAGGATCTTTGTCGCCTTCGCGCCCTTGATCAAATTGCCGTTTTCGTCGGTTGTGTTGGCCGGGACATCGACGATCTGCGCCGGGTCACCAACTGCCCACGCCGACAGGAAGAAGTCTTCGTACTTACATTCAGTACAGTTGGCCATCGGGCCGACGCCGAGACGGTTGGCAAGAATTTCCGCGCCGATACCGCCTGTGCCGTAGTTGATGGCGAAGCCGTCTTTCACGCTGTAGAGCGTGTGTGAAAGAACGGGATCTTCAAACTGGGGAAATGCCTGGATTGCTTTGATCTCGTCGTGATAGACGACGGTAAACTCGCGGAAAGGCTGATCGCGATCAGGTTCCACAGCGTTTGATTTATAGGTTCCTGCTGGAAAACGGCCTTTGTTTGGACCAGTGATAACAGCATTCAAATCAGTGTGCACGATGTTGTTGCCGGCATCGAGCATCTTCACGATCGGTTGACCGGCGCGGGGATGTCCGGCCGGATAAACTGCGTCGTAGTTGAGAATCGGCTGTCCGCCAGTAGTTTTCTTTGGGGTACCATCCGCGTTCTTCGCGGTTGCGAGTGTCATTTCTTCAGCAGTTAACTGCGAGCGATACCACTCGGCGCCTTTTTGCTCGACGTTGACCGAACCGAAAAGCCCCATTGCCAACGAACCACCATCGCCTTCACCGCCGGTCGTTGCGGCAGTTGAATAAAGCAAGTGATTGCCTTCGCGTTGTGCAATGTAGGTGTATGTGGCCGAAGCGCCGGGTGAAACCAGACTGCTCGGATTCTGTCCGACGTTCGAACCGTCAGATTGAATCGTGCCGACGAGTTGCAGGCCCATGATGTGGGCTGACGCGGTGCGCGTCGCAGGGGCGTTGTTGGCGGCAAATGAATTAACGTCTGCTGCGTCCGCTGCGAGCAGATTGGTGAAATTGATTTGGAGACAATCTCCAACGTTCAGGCGCAAAGCGATCGGGCGTGGACGTTTGCCGGCACGCAGCGTCACGTTGCCCGGGACCAAACCCTTTGCCGGGTCAATGGCGACCACGTCGCTCTTGAGGGCGTAGATCATACCCGCCGGATTGATCGCGCCGAGACGGTTATAAATAAGTGCCTGGTCCAATGCGACCACGTCAGCCTTAACCGTCCGGTCGCACGCAGGCGGGGGTGACGTTTGAGCATGTGCGCTTGATACGACGAACAGCGCAACAGCTCCGGCGCAGCAGGACGATAAGAGCGCCTGCCACCGCCTTAAAGCGTTTCTAATATTCATATTTAACCTCATCGAATCGGTGAAGTTCCGGCGCCGGCACACAGCTCGACGGCGGAAGTCATTCCTCTCAGGAGAATGTGTGTGTTGAATTTTGATTTTGACCTTGGTTAGGTCGAGCGCCGCGCGACGTGGAGGTGGCGAGGCTTCATCAGAGATTCATCTGTGGTGCGATTCGCCTGAGCAAGAATGAAGCCACAAAGAAGCACATAAGGCACACAAAGGATTTCTTTGAGATTTTGTGCCTTGTGTGCTTTTTTGTGGCTGTGTTGTTGGTGTTCTAAGTTGGAGTGATTTGTCGTAGCGTTGTTCCACCACGGAACACAATCGAAGACAAGCCCCGTGGCATCTTTATTCACTCGGCTCGGTTTCGCTCTCCGTGTCGGGGCCGCCACGGAGGCCGAAGGCTTTCATTTTTCGATAGAGGCGCGGGCGGTGGTAGTTGAGGATTTCGGCGGTGCGTTTGACGTTGCCGCCGGTGCGTTCGAGGGTTTGCGCGATCGCTTCGCGTTCGATCTCTTCCATTGTTATAAACGGTGGGATTACGCAACGAAACTCTCGCGTCTCCGTGGCGTGAAGTTGTTCCGGTAAACTTTCAGGCGTCAACTTATCTTCAGTCGCAAACAACACAGCATGTTCGATGACGCTTTCGAGCTCACGTACATTCCCAGGCCAGTCGTAACGCATCAGCAACGCAAAAGCCGGCGTCGAAATTTCACGAATTCGCTTCTTGTACTTTTCCGCGTAGTGCTCGAGGAAGCGATTCGCAAGCAGCGGTACGTCGTCGAGTCGTTCACGCAACGGAGGTGATTTAACTTTGATGGTGCTGATGCGAAAGTAGAGATCCTTGCGGAGTGTGCCCTCCTGAATCATCTGTGCTGTTTCGCGATTCGTCGATGAAACCAAACGGAAATCTACGCTGATTTCCTGTTCGTCGCCCAGGCGACGGAGTTTTCGTTCCTGTAACACGCGCAGCAGTTTTGTCTGGAGATGAATCGGCATCTCGGCGATCTCATCGAGCAACAACGTGCCGCCGGCTGTCGCTTCGATCAACCCGCGTTTGTCGCGATCGGCTCCGGTAAACGCGCCTTTGCGATAACCAAACAACTCCGATTCGATGAGCTCCTGCGGAATAGCCGCGCAGTTGATGCGCGTAAACGGCAACTCCACGCGCGGGCTCTGAAAGTGGAAGGCCGAGGCAATCAGTTCTTTACCCGTGCCCGACTCGCCTTCTATCAGCACCGACGCATCAGACGGCGCAGCGGTGCGGATGATGGCGTGAATCTGCCGCATCTTTGGGTCACGTCCGATGATTCCATAATCATCGCCATCGCCCATCAGCGCACTCTTCAAATTGCGGTTCTCACGCTTAATCGCTTCAAACTGCAAGGCACGCGAAACCAGTGTCGTCACTTGATCGGGCGTGAAAGGCTTTTCGATGTAATAGAAACCGCCCCGCTTGATGGCTTCGATAGCGATATCGAGCGAGCCATGCGCGGTCATCACGATCACTTCCGTGTCGGGCGTGTCGTTCTTAATCAGCGTTAGCATGTCGATACCGCTGGTATCGGGAAGTCGCAGGTCCGTGAAGACAAGATCGTACGGGGAACCTTTAAGCAACTCCTTCGCTTCGACGCCACTTTTAGCCGAGTCGACGTGATGGCCGAGGTCAGTTATGACCAACACCAGCGCATCAGTGATGCTCATCTCGTCGTCGATCACGAGAATGCGTCTAGGAGGCATCGTCAACCTCCTTCGGGAGTTCGATCTGAATCCTCGTGCCTTCGCCG
>DATEWS010000679.1:0-4443 GCA_035257785.1 Pyrinomonadaceae bacterium | reverse complement strand
TCAGATGGTTTCTTCTTCAGCTCTTCAGTCGAAACGTTGACCCCTGTCAGAGTGTCTGCGATGTCCTGCTGGCGATCGAGATTGTCCTGCTTGCGCTTTAACAACTCCGCAGGCACACCCTCGGTGATCGCGGCATCAGTTTCACTAAGCAGATCGAGGAGCGAACGCGCCCTGGATTGTTCGTTGATGCGAAACGCTTCACCCGCATATTCGAGCGCCTTGCCACTCAGTGGACTTCCTGCTGCCGTATTCGCGACCAACGCCATCGCGGCATAAGCCGCTGCGGCTTCGTCGAAAACGTCTTTAATTGACGCGAGGAACGTGGTACGCGATTCATCAGCACGCAAACTTCCTTCACGCAACGTTTCGATAGTCGTGAGCGACTCGCGATAGTTGGCGAGTGCGGACTCCCGCAGCGTCAACGCTTTCTTCGCGTCTTTCTCCTGAATCGCCTGTAGCCACAGACTGCGACCTAGACCGCGTTGCGCCGGCCACATCAGATCAAGTCGTTTGTCGTCCTGGGCGCCTTTCTTCGCATCGTTGTAAAACTTCGATGCGTCTTTGAATTTCCCCATGCGCAGGGCGACATCACCGAGGCTCGTGCGTGCCGCGGCGCGAAAGCGGCGCACCTGTCCGAGCTTCGCAACGCCCGCGAGACTGCTGCCGGAAGCTTCGAGTGCGTTAGTGAAATGCTTCTGAGCGTCTTCGAGTTCGTTGTCGGCGTAAGCCAAACGACCGAGCCCGATTTCATAGCTCGAATACACAATCGAGGTGCGATATTCATCGAGTTCCTTCTTCGCTTCGAGCGCAACCGTCAAGGCGCTCGTTGGCGCGGACACACTCACCTTGCCCGTCGAGAGCCCTCCGGCGATCGCACTCAAACCGCCAAAACGGCGGCCAACCTTTGACGCTGCGCCCTCAGGTTTTTTGACGACCATTCGTCCATACGCAGCTTTCGCCTCAGCGCTTTTTCCAAGCCGGAAATTAACGTCACCGATTTTCGCGAGCATCAGGTTGGCGTTGTACTTGTCGTCACCGATGGCGGCCGAAGCTGCAACGCCCGCGACTGGTGCAACTGCCGATGCCGCCGCGGTATTGACTTGCTTCTGCGGATCACTTACCAGAAAACCATCCAGGGCTTTCTGATAATGGTCGAGCGCAATCTGATACTGCCCCTGCCTCATGTAAAGATCGCCCAACTCATTGTGCGCGGCTGCCATTCCGCTGTTGTTCTTCGCGGCGGTGTAAAGATTGAGCGCGTTGCGCAGTTGTACGAGTGCTTTATCCGCCTGTCCGCGCTTGAGCAAACGCCTGCCTTCGTGCAGCGCCGTGCCGGCATTATCCGTCTGTTGCACGGAGGCGTTAACGTGCGCACGCGCGGGAAGCGCAACCGGCGCCGTGAGAATGATTGCCAGACTAATACCAATTACTCTCTTACTCGAAAAACTCATTTCATTTCCTTTCGAATGAACCCTGTATGATCACTTATGAATCAGATCGAGCGTCGCCACCAGGGTCGGACGCGGTGACGAGGCCATCATCACCAGTGACGGCTGTGGATCGTCTTTCGCTAATCCCAACCCTCGCGTAGTGGCGGTCTTCTCGTTCGTGGTTTCTGCTTTTCCATATTGCTGGGTCTTGTCAGTCTTGAACGGCTCCTGCATTTCCTTCTGCACAGCCGCCCAAACATCATCATTGGGTTGAATCGGACACTTGGAGTCGCGGCAGAATGTTATCAAGTCGTCTTCAAGAGGAATGCCCTTCAATGGTTCACGCGTAAAAACGAAGAACAAATGTTCAGTGCCGGCAACTTCGTCAAACGCAAACCAGCGCAGCCTCTCCTCAGCAGCCAAACTCGTGGGAATTTCGAACGGCACGTGCGCCTGCAAATAGTTGCCTGCTTCGTCCAGATTCGCGTCGGGATAGATCATCGTCGCCGCCCCGTCATTGGTGGTGTTGAAGATATAGAGATAGCCGTCGGTGTTGGTTTCAAGGAGCACGCGGACGCGATCGTCTTTACGGAAAACGTGATCGGGATCCACGCGCACGGCAAGTCCGTTGGAGTCGCGCATGAACAACGTAACTCCGAGCCCGAGTCGACGAGCATTGACCGGCGTTGAAGGTTCTGATGGACTCGGCGCGGGCTTTGACGGACCCGGTTTTCCCGAAGACTTATCGGGCGGCTTGCTCGGGTTGTTTGGTCCGGGCGTGCTTGACTTCGGTCTTCTTCGACTTGTTCTCGCAGTAGTTCCACCCGTGCTACTGGATTTGTCTTTCGGTCGCGAGGTCAGGAACGCACCACGAACATCGTCATCATTCTGAACTACCGGCGCCGCAATGCCGATCACGACCATGCAAAGACAAACGAGTCCTAAAACCATGACACTCAATCGCATTACCGAATCTCCTTGTCAGAAGCTAATTGTGCTGAATACGGATCTCGAAGACAATTGGATTACTTGTTTGATCAGGCGTCGCCTTTACTCTTACGAACTGCGCCTGCGGATTAGATTCGTCAAGCTCGGTAACAGGTCGCTTATCCTGGTACCTGCTAATGAACGATTTTAGCTCTGTTTGTTGCGCGGCCAGCAAGGGCTCACCCGTAACTTGCTCACTTAAAAACGAAGGCGACGACAGCGGAGTTTTCGAGAACATCACGATGAAATTATCAGTACCGGGATTCTTGTCCAAGGTCAACCAATTGGCTTCTTTGCCGTCTTTCGGAAAACTAAACTCAACGCCCCTCGCGATTTTGTTGCTCGTCACACCAGTTTGCGCCAGCGGTTTGCTGGTTAAAAAAGCAGTCGGCTGATTGGTGTTACCGCCGGGACCGAGAATATAAAGATAACCGTCTTCGTCGAATGTGAAGTGAAATTTAAACGATTGTCCCGAAGCAATTGGCACCAGTGCCGCAACTTGCGTTGGTTCTCCATTAGCAGGATCGAGCTTCAACCAGTAGCGACCGACTTCGCGCGGAGTTACAGGAGGCGCGACGGTGTTGGTGTTCGCAGTAGCGGCGCCATTTTTACTCAAGCGCGACTTGTTCCACAGCAAAAATCCTCCGACACCGCCAGCGACGATGAGCGTCAACACAACAACCACACCGATCAATAGCGCGGCTTTGCTTTTCGAAGGCGCTGGCGCTGGTTGGATGACCGGAACTTTCGGAATCGCGGGCGCCGGCCTTAATACTTGCGGAACAGTCACGATCGACGGAGCGGATTCGGCCACTGTTGCGGCAGGCGGCTCCGCTTTCGCAGGCGCCGCAGGCTCATAAATAGTCGCGTCATTCGCACGAGGCTGTGGTCGCCCGATGGGTGATGTGGGCGTGGGTTCGACCGTCAGAATCGTCGGCGCATTGACGTCTGAATTTGTCTGGACTCCGCGCGGAATCGCGACAGTCTCCGCCAGGCCGGGAGGCTGGTCGGCTATTGGACCAGTAGAGCGGCTGGGCGTATCGAGGCCCGCGCGCAGTTCGTCTGCTAAAACGCGCGTGGTCGGCGGTCGATCGCCACGATCTTTTGCAGTGGCGCGAACGATTGCGTCACTAAAACCGCGTGGCACATCGGCCACGAGTTCGTGCAACGGGCGCGGCGTGGTCGTGACGTGCTCGCGTCTCAACTCGTGCAGCGTGTTACCCGCAAAACAACGCCGCCCGAGAATCATCTCGTAAAAAACGAGTCCCAGACTGTAGATATCCGCGCGTCCGTCAATCTCGGTGCTTCCGTCGCGAGGAATCTCGCCCCATTGTTCCGGCGACATGTAATAAGGAGTGCCGAGCACCTGCCCCGCCATCGTTAGCGCAGTATTGCCGCCGTTGTCGCCCGCAATCTCGCGCATCTTTGCGATGCCGAGATCGAGCAGTTTGACGACCGGCTCGCCACCTTCTGCGGGTTGGCCGACCATGATGTTTTCGGGTTTCAAATCGCGATGCACGACACCCATCGAGTGTGCCGTGTCGAGCACGCTCATGATCGGCGTGAGAATCTCAAACGCTTCGCGAGCGGTGAATTGTCCGCGGGTCTTCAGTTCGTGATCGAGCGTGTGACCCTCCACATACTCCATCACCATGTAGATCGTGCCGTCGGCGGCTGTGCGAAGGTCGTAGACTGTGACTGCGTTCGGATGACGAAAGCGACGAGCGGCCTGACCTTCGCGCCGGAACCGTCGCAGCCACTCGGCATTGGTTCTGACTTCCGGAGGAAGGACTTTGATGGCGACGCGGTCGCCGAGCAGGATGTGTCGCGCGCGATAGACAGCGCCCATCCCGCCTTTGCCCAGCAACGCTTCCATCTGGTACTGCCCGTCGAGCACAGTATCGACGATCGAGGCGGGATCGGCTTCCAACACCTCGCCATCAATCGAACAGAAGCTCACGCTGTCGTCGTATTTGGCTTTGCAGGCGGTGCAGTATTTCATTCGGGGCGATGTAGTTTAACACGG
>DATEWS010000678.1:0-14548 GCA_035257785.1 Pyrinomonadaceae bacterium | reverse complement strand
CGACCTGAGCACGATCACGATTCTGTGGTTTGCCGGGGCTTCAGCTATGGCAGGTCTGCTGAGTATCGTGCCTCGCTATCTGCCGCGTTACGGCATGGCGCCCGAGTGGGCAAGAGCCGCGCGTCCGCTCGTGATCGTGATCGTCGCGATCGCGTTTGCAGTGACGTTAATCTTTAAGGCGGACGTGAACGCGCAGGGCGGTGCGTACGCGACGGGCGTGCTCGTGTTAATGACTTCCGCTGCTATCGCGGTGACTCTCGCAGCGCGACGAAAAGAGCAGAACTGGTATGTCTATCTCGGCATCGCACTCATCTTCGTCTACACGACCATTCAGAATATTCACGAAAGACCGGAAGGCATAAAGATCGCTTCGTTCTTTATCCTGACGATCATTCTCGCGTCACTCTTTTCAAGGGTGTATAGGTCGACTGAGTTGCGCGTTGAACGAATCGAGTTAGACGACCAGGCGCGACAGTTCATCAAGGACGCTGCGAAAGGAACCATTCGCATCATCACCAATCGCAAAGACAAGGGTGACGCCGACGAGTACGCCAGCAAGGAACACGAGAAACGCACCAGCAATCACATCCCGACGGGCGAACCGATTCTATTCTTCGAAGTGACGCCGGGCGATGCCTCTGAGTTTTCGGGCACCCTTTGCATTCGCGGTGAGACAGTCGACAGTTATCGAATACTCCGCACGGAATCGCCCGCAGTGCCTAACGCAATTGCAGCGTTTCTACTTTACCTGCGCGACGAGATGGGAAAACTGCCGCACGTTTATTTTGGTTGGAGCGAGGGGAATCCGATTTCTTACTTGCTGAAGTACATTGCTTTCGGAGAAGGTGATACGGCGCCAGTCACACACGAAGTTTTACGTAAGGCAGAGAAGGACTCCAATCGACGTCCTATCGTGCATGTGGGCGGTTGATTATCGATCTAAGGTCGGGTTCAGCCTGGCTGACTTGAGTACGACAAATCGCCGCGATTGACTGCGAGGAAACTCTACATCTGTGCGGCATCGCCGTTTGAACTTCTTCCGGCGAGAAAACACGAGCGACAATACACTGGACGTCCCTGCGAAGGATAGAAAGGAACGGTAGTTTGTTGCCCGCATTGTGCGCATTGCACTGACACTTCGATGCGTTGTCGCACTCCCGATGACTGGGCCGCCGCAATTGCCGCTAAGCGTTCGTTCTTAGCTTGTTTGCACGGCTTGCATCTCTTGGGTTCGTTTTTCAAACCTTTATCGTGAAAGAATACCTGCTCACCCGCAGTCCAGATGAAGTTCTCATTACAATCAACGCACCTGATGGGGCGGTCTTGATACTCGCTTTCGTGGTTGGTTTCCAATGCTTGGGCGGCGTCCGTGTATGCCATGTTCAACTCCCTCGGTCCGTTTGCCTCTAGAACATCAAGCCGGCGGGTGATTAAAATTACCGCTAATAGTACGCTCTTCGGTTCGCCACCAAATGAGGGTAATAAGATTTCAGCCTGCGAGGCCGCTATGGTTTAAGGATATATATCTATGTCGAAACTGTGTCAAGGTAATTTGTGTTAAAACAGGACGATATTGACGGCCCAAGAGAGAATAACAGTAAAAGCATGAGTAAAGTATCGATTATCGGGTCTGGTGGTCGCGAGCACGCCATTGTCTGGGCTATTCAGCACACAGGTACAAACCCGGCTGAAATTTATTGCGTTCCCGGTAATGCCGGCATTGGGCAAATTGCCCAGGTTGCGAACGTCTCTGTCGACGACCATGAGGCTCTGGCGTCGTTTGCGGAGTCACGGAAGATTGATTTGACTTTTGTCGGGCCGGAAGCGCCGCTTGCTGGCGGGATAGTCGATCTTTTTAACGAGCGAGGCTTGCGTATTATTGGTCCGACTGCCGCTGCCGCACGATTAGAAGGAAGCAAGATCTTCGCAAAGGATTTCATGGCGCGACATCAGATACCAACTGCTGCATATCGCGTTGCTGAAACCCCATCGCACGCAGTTGAACATTTGAGAAGCGGACAGTTTGGTTCTGCGCAATCTCCAGTGGTGATCAAAGCTGACGGGTTAGCAGCGGGAAAAGGTGTGGTCGTCGCGGCTAATCATGCTGAAGCAGAAAACGCGATTGAAGATCTGATGGTCCATCACGTCGCCGGCAGTGAAGCTGCGCAACGAGTAGTGCTTGAACAAGCGTTAATTGGGTCCGAAGCGTCGCTCCTGGTTTTTGCTGACGGGCGTGATTTCGCCTTGATGCCAGCGGCACGCGATCACAAGCGCATTGGTGAAAACGATACTGGTCCAAACACTGGCGGTATGGGGACGATCACTGATGCATCTGTTCTGGAGAAGAGTGTTGAGGAACGAGTCGTGCGTGAAATCGTTGAGCCAACGCTCGCCGGTGCTCGTGAGGAGGGTTTTGCCTTCAAGGGTGTGTTATTCCTGGGATTGATGTTGACTGAAGATGGACCAAAGCTGCTCGAGTACAACGTGCGTTTCGGCGATCCGGAAACACAGGCAATTCTCGTCCGTCTAAAGACAGATTTACTGTCCATCTTCGAGGCAATGTACAACCAGACGCTTGGACAGTTGAAAGTGGAATGGGCAGAGGGTTCCTCGGCTTGTGTTGTAGCAGCGAATAAAGGCTATCCCGGAAAATACGAAAAAGGCGCAGTTATCGAAGGCCTCGATAGCTTTAATAATCAGGCGGTGCAGGTTTTTCACGCCGGAACGTCAAAGGACGCAGACGGCCGTTTTATAGCGACTGGAGGCAGGGTTTTGGGAGTCACGGCACCCGCCGAAAACCTTTCCGCGGCTTTAAACGCCTGTTACGAGTCGCTCGCACAAATTCAGTGGCCGGGCATGCAGTTCAGGCGTGACATAGGCAGGCGGCCGGCGACCGGATGACCTTTGGAAGGCTTTTAACAGTGCTGTTATACTCCAGTACAGTTTTCGCCGGACTTGAAACCGCCTGAACGTATATGTCGTACATCAAAGCGGTCACTGAATGGCCCGTAAATCTGTCGGAGGATGAGCAGAAATGGGACTTTGGACAAGAATGAAGCGCTCAGTGCGCGCCCTCTTCGGGGGCATAATCGAGAAGACTGAAGACCCGGAACTCATTCTTCAGCAAACTATCCGCGACATGCGCGATCGCGTGCCGGAATTAAACAATTCAGTGGCGCAGGTGATGGCGACGGAGAAGCTGCTCGTCAAAAATAAGGAGCGGCTCGAAACACAGGTTGTCGATCTCGATTCTAAAATTCGCGCTTCGGTGAAGATGGGTCGCGACGACATCGCAACCGCTTACATCGGCCAGTTACAACAGGCCCAACTCGATTTACAAAAAACCGGGCAGCAACTGGAGCACGCGAGCTCAGCATCGAAGCAGGCACTGAAAGCGCGCGACAATTACGTGCTGCAAATGCAACGCCGCACTGCTGAGGCGATGCAGTTGATAAACCAGTCGAAGCAGGCGAAACTTCAGGAACAGCTTGCGCAGACGATGGAGTCGTTTCAACTCGGCGACGACGCATCGACCTTCAACGAGATGCGGGATAAGATCGATCGTCGCGCAGCCGCAGCCGAAGCGAAGATGCAGTTGGGCGCTGCGAATGTCGATACGCAGATGCAGGACATCGAACGCGAGGCGCTGGATATGCAGTTGCAAGACAAGTTGCTCGCTTATAAACGTGATATGGGCCTGCTAGGCGCTGGTAACCCGTCGGCGCCCCAGGCTCTTCCGGCTGAAGGTGAAACGACTGGTGGTAATCAGAATGGCGCCGGAGGAAGTCACGCCAGTTGATAAGAAGGGCAAGAAATAGTTCGTAGCCATAATTCTTTATGGAACTTCCCAAGATTGATCTTAAGTATCTGAAAGAGGCTTTCAAGGAACCCATTAACTTCTGGGGGATGGCTGGGTTTGCGGTGGCGGCTGCGTACGTTCAGGATGTTACTCCGCTCGTCGCCGCCCTTGCGACAGAAACGCTTTACTTAGCAACAGTGCCTGCCAGTAATATATATCGAAGGTTAGTAGATCGCAGAGAGAAGCAGCGCTTGTTGAAGCTGCGTGAGCAGCAACGAGAAGCTCAGATCAAGTTGTTCGATCCGCGCGAGCGTGAAGCAGTTGAATACTTGCGCTGGATGAAGAACCAGATCTACTCGAACTACAAAAAATTCACCGGCACCAAGCAGATTCCTCACAACATTCAGAGTCTCGATCAACGTTGGGAAGACTTTGTGGATCTACTCGACGTGTATCGTCGTCGCAAACATCACTTGCGCTCGATCAATCGCCAGGCGGTGCAGAATCAGTTGGTCCAGGCTGAGCGAGCAGTCGAAGCTGCGAGGGACGATCGCGAGCGACGCATTCAACAGGCGAACGTCGAAATACTCAAACGTCGCGTTGCTGCGTTTAACGATATCGAGCGTTCAGTGAAGTTAGTTGAAGGCCAGTTACAGTCGATCGAAAACTTCT
The DNA here is from genome assembly GCA_035257785.1 of Pyrinomonadaceae bacterium. Classification (GTDB taxonomy): domain Bacteria; phylum Acidobacteriota; class Blastocatellia; order Pyrinomonadales; family Pyrinomonadaceae; genus PSRF01. Next base: position 10,077 of record DATEWS010000678.1, on the reverse strand, counting down.
TTGGCCTCGTGAACGATCAGGTAGTTACTCTGCCGACTCCCGAGCGTGTTTCCTCGCTCGATTTCGAGCAATTGAGCGACTCAATCGCCATGACCAAACAGATGCTCGAAGAGACGTCAGACACGTTTGCGGCCCTCGACAGCCACAACCGCGACATCGGCAATTACGAGCTGCTTTTATCAAACACCGGGACCTCGAAATAATCCGCTAAAAATCGGCGTAATCTGTGGCAAAGTACACTTTATAGCGCTACGAAAAAATATAGCCACAAGATATTGACACTGAGCGCGCTCAGGAGTATATTCCACTCCGCTTGATACGAAGCGAATTACTGGTGCAGCGGCCACGCCCCCGTGTTGCTCTCCAGCCAGGTTTTAGCGCTTCGAACAGAGCCAACCGGAGTATCCAGTCCACACTCTAAGTTAATGGCCTGCGTAGCGATACGCCTGGCATACCCGTTTTTGAAATGCGATTCTACTTTCGGGCTCCCCGTGAGAAAGGCAGAGATAATGAGCGCAGTCGTCGGCAAAAAAATCGGAAATTCGAGCGTCGGCTCCCCGGCCGTTTCCCCGCGTCGAAGATCGCAACAGCTTGGAATCAATGCCAAAAAAGTAGTTAGCAAACGGTACTCGCTGAAGGATGCGAAGGGAGTGCCGTTCGAAGACTGGGAGGCCATTGTCGGCCGGGTAGTGGGGCACGTTTCAAAAGCGGAAACGGGCGAGAAACGAGACAAGTTTTTCGCGGCTATGAAAGAGGTCATGCTGGCGCGCGAATTCATTCCCAACACTCCCTGCCTCGTCAACGCCGGCAAGCCGAACGGACAACTCGCGGCGTGCTTTGTTTTGGATGTTCCCGATTCGTTGAACGGAATCATGAACCATGCGAAAGCCGCAGCCACCATTCACCAGACCGGTGGCGGCACGGGCATGACTTACGAATTCCTTCGACCGCACGGCGCGATGGTGAGTTCGGCGACTGGTGTTGCTTCCGGTCCAGTGTCGTTTATGAACATCGTCAACCAGGTCACCGACGTCGTGAAGCAGGGCGGTGTGCGACGTGGCGCAAACATGGGAATGATGCGCGTTACGCATCCTGATGTTTTGCGTTTCATTCACGCGAAGAACGATCAGCATTCCTTAACGAACTTTAATATCTCGGTCAACGTCACTGATACTTTTCTGAACGCGGTTGATAACAGTCAATGGTTTCAACTTGAGTTCAACGGGGCGCCATGGAACGAGTCGATTTATGATCCCGTTCGCGATGACAACTATGTCGTTTATCGAAGACCGGATGGAACGACAGTAACGTTCTGCGATCGACAGGCATTTGTCGCCGCCGATCTTTCCGACTGCACGATCGAAGAGCCGCCACGTCCAGGCATGATCTTCGCGCCTGACATTTGGAATCGCATTGTCGCAAGTGCGCACAAGTATGCCGAACCTGGTATCGCTTTCATCGACGAAGTGAATCGTCATAATCACATGATGAAGTCGATGGGACCGATCTATTCCTGCAATCCATGCGGCGAACAGTTTCTGCACTTCTCAAACTCGTGCAATCTCGGTTCGATCGACCTTGCGAAGTTTTACGATCCGGAAAAAAGAATCGACTGGGATCGTCTGCGCAACGTGACGCATATCTGCACACGTTTTCTCGACAACGTGATCGACACCTGCGCGTGGCCGCTGCCTGAGATTGAGGACGTAGTGCGGCGCACGAGACCAGTAGGTCTCGGCATCATGGGCTTCGCTGATCTTTGTTTGAATCTGAAGATCACTTACGGCTCAGCGGAGTCGATCGATCTGATGGACGAAGTGATGGGATTTGTGCGTCGCGAGTCGTGGCTGGAAAGTAATCGACTCGGTGCGGAAAAGGGCGAGTTTCCGGAGTTTGAGCCAAACCGCGAGGCGTACACCGATTTTCTTTATAACCAGATCGGAATTCCGAGAGATGTCCCGCTCACGCCGCGCAACTATGAAGTGACGACCATCGCTCCCACCGGAACCATCTCGCTCGTGGCGGAAACTTCTTCCGGCATCGAGCCAAATTTCTCCTGGGCCTATGTTCGCAAAGATACGCTCGGCACGCGCACCTACGTGCATACGTTGGCGGCGCAAGCGCTCGGCATCGATGTGGACCAGTGCGACCAGGAATCGATAGATGCGGCTGCGGCTTACGTCGTGGAACACGAACAAGAATTGCCGTCGCATTTTATCTCGGCGATGAACATAAGCGCTGAGCAGCACGTTCATGTGCTCGCGGCTGCTCAGCGCAACGTCGACAACAGCGTGTCGAAGACTTGCAATGGTGCGGTTAACGATACGGTTGAGTCGGTCGATGCTCTTTATCGTCTGGGCCGCCAGCTTGGTTGCAAGGCGGTCAGTTATTATCGTGATGGTTCGCGTGAGAACCAGGTGCTTACGTCGATGAAAGCGGAAGAGCCGAAGGGTGAGATCGCATGCAACCCTGAAGCAGTGGTAGAACCATTGGAAGAAGCTGTGAGTGCGGCGGAAGCGACGGCGGCTGATGATGCTTCTGCTCGTCAGGAGGCAATCGCGCGCGAACACTCGGAAACGATCAAGGTGCCGGCAGTGACGGCGATCAGGATCGAACGTCCACGCGAGCTGCGCGGCGCGACCTGGCAGATTCCGTTTGATGGTCAGAATCTCTACGTCACTGTTAATCACGACGGCAAGATGATTCAGGAAGTGTTTGCCACTGGTCCAATCAGTGGCGGCGTGGGACTGCTCGCGTCGAAGATGCTGCGCGGTGGTTTCGATGCGGCCGAGGTCGCGTACAGTTTGAATAAAGTGACCGGCACACACGCTGTGTGGTTCAACGAACGCTTGCTCACTTCGCCCGAGCAGGCGGTCGCCGAGTGCATCATGATCACCGTCCGTCGCGTGCAGGATCTTCCCGACTCAGCGCGTGCGGTCGCGAGCAAGCAGCACTCACATCCCTCGCACCAGAAACCCGTAACCGGCGCCATCATGTCCAACATGATTGGCATCTGCCCCGAATGCCACGGGCAGTTGGAGCATGCGAGTGGATGTGATTTTTGCAGGGACTGTGGTTACAGCAAGTGCAAATAGAGCGGTTACGGATGTGTGTGAGAATCGAAGGTCGTCTCACCTTCAACAAACAGCGTTTCTGGAGCGATGTCTTGTTCATGCGGCCATTGGACAGTGCCGAACGCGAGGTTTACTTGCTTGAAATAGGTGAGGTCCTTTAGTTCTTTGAAGACTTCATACTTCAAATACGGCTTCACATCAAATCTCTTCACACTACCATCACTGAATGTCAGGTCCAGCGTGTAATCGTCATTCGCTCTAACTGCCGTAACTTTTATCATTTCACTTCAGCGGATCAATCTTGAACACTGGCTGTCCGTTCACTGCGAGTGTCCAATCCGCCATTAATTCATCCCGATGTAGTTCAACCCATGCCTGAACAAGTCTGAGTTTTGCTCTGTGCAACGAGCCTTCAATAACTTCACCGTCTGGAATTGAAATTACTGCTTCTTCGTCACTGTATTGTACATGAATGTGTGGTAGGTGGTGTTGACGGTTATCAAAGTAGTACATCAGGACTATGATGCCATAGAACATTGATATTACCGGCATTTAGTTCTCCTTCATTAATCAATAATCACAATCTATCCAGCTTCAGCAGAGTGTGAAGCAGGACGTTGGCGCCGTTGGCGATATCTTCGGGGTGGGAGAATTCGCGGGGGGAGTGGCTGATGCCGCCGACGCTGGGGACGAAGATCATGCCGACTGGGCCGAGACGGGCCATGTCCTGTGCGTCGTGACCGGCGCCTGAGGGCAACGATTTGGTTGTTAGACCAAGCTCGTGCGCGGCGTCGCTGATTAGCGAGCGGATCTTGGGATCAGTTGGCGCTGGTATGTTGACGTTGATCTCTTTGAAGTCGAATTTTGTTTTACTTTCCGCGGCGATCTTATCTGCTTCCGACTTAATATTCTCGAACAGCATATTGATCTTTGCTGCATCAAGGTCGCGCAACTCCAGACTCAGAACAACTTTTCCGGGAATCACGTTCGGCGCGCCCGGAAGTGCATTGATTCTGCCGACTGTTCCGACTTGTCTTCCAGGCACGCTGGTAACCACTCGGTTCACAGCCTGAATAAACTTCGCTGCAGCCAATAGCGCATCCTGCCGGTTATTCATCGCAGTCGTGCCGGCGTGATTTGCGAATCCTTCGATCGTCACATCCCACCAGTTGATGCCAACGATTCCTTCGACTACTCCGATATTGATCTTTTCACTATCGAGTGTGCCGCCCTGTTCGATATGCAGTTCGAGATAAGCGGCGATGTCGCCTTTCTCGCGCCGCACGTCTGATAGTTTCGAAACGTCTCCACCGATAAACTTGATCCCCTCGCGGATGGTTTTGCCGCTGCGGCTCACCAGATCGAGTTCCTTCTCAGTCAACTCACCATCCATCGCGCGACTCCCGATGAGCCCACCTTCTTCGTTTTGAAAGATGACTACTTCCAGTGGGTGCCGCAAAACAACATTGTTCTCGGCGAGCGTTTGCGCGACCTCGATCGCGCCCAGCGATCCAACCACACCGTCGTAATTTCCGCCTTCAGGTACACTGTCAACATGTGAACCAATCAACAGCGGCAGCAAACCACTGGCGCTTCCGGCACGACGACCAATCAGGTTACCTGCCGCATCTATCGAGACGTCCAGCTTCGCTGCCCGCATCAAACCCAGGACGTACTCGCGTCCTTTTTTGTCAGCCTCACTGTACGCGACGCGACTCACGCCGCCCTGCGGGTTCTTGCCAAACTCCGCCAGCGCCAGACTGTGGTCCATGATCCGGCGCCCATTCACGCGTACTGTAGTTTGTGAACGGACACCACGAAACGGCACTGAGCCGAGCGCAACAGCGAGTGCGCAATTGAATTGACGCCGGTTGATCTTCAGCATAAGTGGCTGAATCCTAACAAGGCTTTTCCAGTTAACAAAGCTGCGCTCCGGTTGTAGAATCCTCCAGACCCAACTTCCCGGCTTACATCCCAGTTTGAGGAGATTTCCAAAATGAAACGAGTGATCTGCTTTGTTGCTCTGACGTTAAGCCTGATTTGCGGCAGCCTTTTGCTGGCGCCAAAGACTTCAGCCATCACTTATGGCTTCGTGGATTCAAACAATACTTTTCGTAACACCGGCGCCTTCATCGTTAAATCGTCCAGCACCGGGGAAATATTTCCTATCTGCTCGGGAACACTGATCACGCCGAACGTTTTTCTGACGGCGAGTCACTGCACGATTTTTTACCAGCAGGAGCTCGCGGCGGAAGGTTATGTGGCTTACGTCAGTCTCGATGCCTCAATACCGTTCGGCGCACTCACGACCAGCAAGACCAAACTATTAGCGGTGAGCCATGTGGTTACGAATCCGAATTACAACCAGAGCCAGAGCGATCCGGGAGACATTGGCGCGTTGATTCTTGATCGAAACGTTACTGGCGTGACCCCAGCAACACTACCCGCTTGCGGCTTGTTGGACCAGCTGGTAGCCCAGAACGGATTGAAAACCGCGGTATTCACAAATGTCGGCTATGGTGTTCAGAATCGTATAGTCAGCGGTGGCGTCCCGTTCTTTCAGGATCTTAATCCTGTGCCTCGGATGTTCTCTTTCTCAAGTTTCAACTCACTCAACGGAGGCTATCTGCGTCTGTCTCAAAATGCGACCACCGGAAATGGAGGCACGTGCTTTGGAGATTCGGGTGGTCCACAATTCTTTACTGTCAACGGGCAACAACTGATCATTTCCATTACGATTACGGGCGATTCAGTTTGCCGCTCAACGAACGTTGATTACCGTCTCGATACTCTTTCGGCGCAAGGATTTCTAGCTTACGTGAATGCAGCGTTTGGGACGTCAATTCCGATTTCCTGCTGAGGATCAACTTTGAAACTATACAAACTGCTCGCCTCCATAGTCGTTCTGTGTCTATTTGCGCCCTTACTTTTGTCGCAGACTCAAGCTCCGCGAATCACTCCCGAAGCGCCTGTAGGGAAAGGCGTTGTTGTATTGAAAGCTGCGCGTTTAATAGATGGAACCGGCGCCGCGCCCATCAACAACGCCGTCGTAGTTGTTACTGACAACACGATCAACGCGGTCGGTACCGCAGGTTCAGTTCGTGTTCCTGCAAACGCGAAGGTGATCGATCTCGGCGACGTAACGCTACTGCCGGGCTTCATCGACGCACATACGCATTTAATTGGGCGCGTCCTGGGCGATCCGGCCGGCGACAATGCAGGTGTAAGAGACTTCGAGTCGTTTGCCGCAATCATCAGCGTGGAGCATGCGCGTTCCACGCTGATGGCTGGTTTTACGAGCGTGCGCAATGTCGGCGCGTCGGGCAAGTTTGACGACATGGCCTTGCGAAAAGCCATCGACGAAGGTTGGACGCCGGGTCCACGAATGATGAGCGCAGGTCATGCGATCGGAATGCGCGGCGGTCACTGCGATGAGAATGGTTTTCGACCCGGACTGTTCGATCCCGGCATAGAAGAAGGCATTGCTGATGGACCAGATCAGATTCGCGCTGCCGTGCGGTATCAGATCAAGTACGGTGCCGATGTGATCAAGACGTGTGCGACTGGCGGTGTGTTGTCCGAAGGCGATGCGGTTGGCGCGACTCAGTACACCTATGAAGAACTGAAGGCGATGGTCGACGAGGCGAATAAGTTGGAACGGAAAGTTGCCGCGCACGCTCACGGCACTGAAGGGATAAAGCTCGCGGTGCGTGCGGGTGTGTCGTCGATCGAGCACGGTTCGTTTCTCGACGACGAAGGCGCACGCATGATGAAAGAACGCGGAACGTTTCTCGTGCCGACCTTGTCTGCATCGGAAGCCGTCGAAAGGGCCGCGAAGAGCGGCGTGTTGAAAGGGTTGCGTGCTGAGAAGGCATTAGCTGCCGCAGCCGCCGCTCGCCACGCGATCAAGCTGGCAGTGGCGACTAAGATTCCAATCGCATTGGGAACCGACGCCGGAGTCGTCCCTCACGGATCAAACGCGCACGAGTTTGTGCTGATGGTCCAATGGGGCGGTATGAGCAACATGGACTCGATCCTTGCGGGCACACTCAATGCCGCGAAACTTTTAGGCTGGGACAAACACCTCGGATCATTACAGACCGGTAAGTGGGCGGACATCGTCGCCGTCTCCGGTGATCCGCTCGCGAGTATCGAGAATATGCAGAAGGTCGTGTTCGTGATGAAAAATGGCGTCGTCTATCGTGAAAAATGAATCCATGTCATCCGCGGTTAACTTCGTCCCAAATCAAGATATGCTTCGTCTCTCTTAGCAACAATGAACCGACGACAAAGGTCACGCTCGCGACGATGATCGGGTAATAAAGTCCGGCATAGATGTTTCCGGTTTCGCTGACGACCCAGAGTCCGATCACCGGAAGCAGACCGCCGAAGACGCCGTTGCCGATGTGATACGGAAGCGAGAGCGACGTGTAGCGGATCTTTGCGGGAAATGCCTCAACCAAATAAGCCGCAATCGGTCCATATACCATCGTCACAAAAAACACCTGGATAAAGACGAGTAGAATCAACTTCCACGCGATCGAAGAACTGAGCAGCGTTGCGAAGTCGACATAAGGCAGCACTTCCTTCGCTGCTTCTAATTGGCCGTTCACTTCCGTCTGCGGAATGAGACTCGTCGCGCCCGTCACACGGTTTTGCCTCGAAACGGTGGTCACGACATTTGACCCCGCTGCACGTTGCATCGCCTGGTAGATCGGAAAGTAAGAAACCGCAGCGAGCAAACAACCGAGCATCATGATCCACTTGCGTCCGATGCGATCCGAGAGAGCGCCCATGAACACAAAGAGCGGCATCGCGAACAGCAGCGCGATCGCGACGATGTATTGCGCCGAACGAGGGTTAACTTTCAACACGGTCTGCAAGTAAAAGAGCGCGTAAAACTGTCCGGTGTACCAGACCACACCCTGACCCGCAGTCGCGCCGAAAAGTGAAATCAGCACGCGCTTCAGGTTGTCCCAATGTGTAAACGCTTCGACGAGCGGCCTGCTCGACGTCATACCCGCGCCTTTGATTTGACTGAAGATCGGCGACTCTTTCATGCGCAGGCGAATGTAGAGCGAGATGCCGACCAGAAAGATCGAGATAATGAACGGCACGCGCCAGCCCCACGCACTGAATGCCTGCGGCGTCATCGAATTCTGGACGAGGATACTGACGAGCAAGGAAGCGAAGAGACCGAGCGTGGCGGTAATCTGAATGAAACTCGTGTAAAAGCCGCGCTTCTCGTCCGGCACGTGCTCGGCGACGTACACTGCCGCGCCGCCATACTCACCACCAAGCGCGAGGCCCTGCAGCACACGAATCAACAGAAGAATGATCGGCGCCGCGATTCCTATCGTTGCATACGTCGGCAGGAAACCGATCGCGGCTGTGGCGCCGCCCATAATTAGCAGCGTCACGAGAAAGGCGTATTTACGTCCGACGAGGTCGCCGATACGGCCGAAGAAGAGTGCGCCGAAAGGACGGACAACAAATCCAACCGCGAAGGTCGACAAGTAAGCGATCAGCGCCAACGTGTCGTTACCTTCGGGGTAGAAGAGTGGTGAGATAATTACCGCGAGACTTCCGAAGATATAGAAGTCGTACCACTCGATCATGGTACCGACCGCGGAAGCCGCGATGACGTGCCAGATACGATATTGGGCCAAGTTTGATCAGTCTCGATTTGACGAGCCGGTCATATTTCGCATCGGCATCTGAAGCTTGCCGTCGGCGCCGCTGGTAAGTGCCAGGAATTGCGAATCCTGGCGCAGTGAATCAAACACGGCATCGACGCGCGCTTCCATCATCTCCTTCGCGCGCACCGCCTGGTAACGTTCGTATTGGAAGAAGTGACGCTGCAAGAGCGCGAGTGCTTCACGGCGATGGCCAGTCTGTGCATAGATTGCCGCGAGATTGTACGACGCCGGTAAGAGATTGCGATTAGCCTGCGCAATCTTCAACGCCTCATCGCCATTGCCGGAAGCGGCCATGAACACTGCCGCGAACACGAGGTTGTATGGATCTTTCGGATCGAGTTTGAGTGCTTTCTGAGTGTAAGCATTGGCCTGGACCAGATCGCCTTCAGAGTTCCAGTAGACAGCGAGATTGCGATAAGCGAGCGCGAGCGGGAATTCGGCGACTGACTGCTCCATCAACGACAAGCCTTTCTTAAACTCGCCGTCGTGAATCGTCATCTTGCCGAGTCCATGCAGAGCGACCGCGCGCGCAACTGGATCCGCGGGCATGTTGAGAATGGTATTGAACGTTGCACGCGCTTTGTCCCATTCGCCGGTGTGGTGTCGATAAACTTCGCCGAGGTAACGCAGTGGCGTCGGATCGGCCGGATCCATTTGGTGAGCTCGCTGGTAGAGACGTTCAGCAGTGACGTAGCGTTCAGCGATCTCCGCGCGCAGTCCCTGACGCATCACGGCTTCGATCTTCGCACTCTGCACGCGATCAAAAATCGGCGATGGCGAGTCGGGAATGCTGCCGATTTCTTCAACGCCGAGCTTTTTCAACTCTTTCGCGGCGTCTTTTGCTTTCTTCGGAAACAGACATTTTTCGTCCGCGACCGGTTTCAATAGCGCGATGGCGCCATCCTTGTCGCCGGCTTTCGCCTTTTCCTTCGCGTCTTTCATAGAGGTGTCGAGCGCCGTCTCGCGTTGTTTCATCTCCGCTTCGACGAGTTTCTCCACCTGCTCGACTTTGAGCTTGCCGGCAGTGTTCTCGATCTTCTTTATCGACGAACCATCGGAGTTCGCCAACACCGCAACGGGCACAGCTGAATCGCCAATGATCGGCTGTAGCTCAGGTTGCTTTGCGTCAGCGACAGTCATCGTGACGCATTGAGCGGAGTAGAGCGTGAGAATTCGCGACCAACGCAGGCTCGATTTGCTAAGTTCGTTGTCACTGGCTGGAAACCAATACAACACGAGACCTTTGTGAGGCGCAGTTCTCGGTTCATACATATTCCACGGCACCTTGTAAACGACGGGAGCTG
>DATEWS010000677.1:0-6849 GCA_035257785.1 Pyrinomonadaceae bacterium | reverse complement strand
GCAGTAATACGAACAGAAATCTGCTCGACTTTAACGAAGTTACTGTCGATGACAGGGGCCGAGTGATATTCGGTTATAGCGACGGTTGCGTTGGACCTTGCGTGGGCAACCCTGGTACGAACTCCTACACGGCCCATATGCGCGTTGCTCGCCAATTTGGAGGAAAGGGACTATTCGCCAGCAAGGATACGCCGGAACCTGCCGCGCCCAAACCACCCTGTTTGAAAGGCACGCGCGACTCGTCAGGCACACATCTGTCCTGGAAAGTTCCCGACAACGGAGGGTCCGATATAGTCAACTATCAGATCTTGCGTGGAACAGCGCCGGGGAACGAAGCGGTGATTGGTCAAACGGTTATTCCGAAGCCCAGTTTCACGGATACCACCACTGATCCAAACGTGTCGTCTTACTTCTACGTTGTTAAAGCGATAAATTCCGTCGGAACAGGTAACGCGAGCAATGAAATCGAACTAACGGTCGCACCCACTCCGACTCCAACCCCGACTGCGAGTCCCACACCGACACCCACGCCCGCCGATGCGTGCGTTTCTATAAACACGTTGGTTACTGATGCGGCTGGCGATCAGCAGGATCCGATACTGCCTCAACCAGGTAAGACTCAACTCGATGTCCGATCGTTAAGCGCCGGCGAAGACTACCGCTACCTCAATTCTGAGCGACTCACATTCAAGTTGAAGGTCGACAATCTCAACTCGATACCCGCAGATTCAGGATGGCGAGTTCTGTTCGACTTCACACCACCGGGGGGGACGCTCACAACGTACTACCTGCTGATGCAGTCAGACGCCAACTCGGCACTTCATTACGAGTACGGCACGCGATCCGGCAATCTGTTAACAACACTAGGGACATTAGAGGAGGGATTCTATTCGAACGACGGAACCGTAACGCTGACACTTGCGATGAGCAAGATAGCAACGCTTGGGCCAGGTTCTACCCTCACGAATGTGAACGCGCAAACAGAACAGACTACCGACGTCGTTGCCGGCAGTTTATTCAGCGACGTGGATACTACGAGCAGCGCGAATTATACCGTCGCGCCAAAGAACGCCACGTGTGTTTCAGTTAACCAGCCGCCTCCACCCGGAGCCGCAACCTACGTTAAGGGTGGCATGACGTTCAGCCCGAACTACGCGCTGCGCGCACCAGTTGCGAGTCGAGACGGTGAACCCAGCTTACGTGTCGATCGATTTGGTAACGCTTATGTTGCCGGGATTCGCGGTGTGCCGGCCGGCGTTGACCTCTGGCACTTTGATCTCAATCCGAATAGTCCGACGTACGATCCATACATGCGCAATCCGAACTATCGCGGTCAGCCGGATCAGTTCTCACCTGACGAAGCGATGGAAGTTGGCGCTGATGGTGGTGGCGACGTCGATCTCGCTGTCGGTTTCGACGAAGCACAACCAGGCCAGCCGCCGTACCTTGCATTCAGCAGTCTCGTGTTGGCGAATGTTTCGACCGCTCGTTCAACCGATCGCGGTGCGACGTTCATTAAGAATCCTGTCGGTAGCACGACTGGCGGCGTGCCCGTCGATGACCGTCAATGGATGGAATTCTATGGAAAGAATACGGTCTACCTTCTGTACCGCACTGTCGCCCCAACTATCGCATTGGTGCAGCGTTCGGACGACGGCGGATTGACTTACGGACCCGCCACGCCGGTCGGAACGATTGGACAGGTTGGTGGTCTCGACGTAGACCAGAACGATGGCACTGTCTACGTCAGTGGCAACACCGGTGTTGTTGCAGTCGGTATACCTCCGGCTCCAGGTCTGCAGCCGTTGAGTTACACGGTCCATAATGTGACCGGTGCTGGAAGGGCCAACATCTTCTTTACAGTCAAGGTTGCGAACGATGGAACTGTTTACGTTTGCTACTCTGACGGGAAGCAGGTGTACATCAAATATTCGAAGGACAAAGGTACGAACTGGAGTCCTGAGATTCGCATTAGCGATGGTCCGGAGACTGCCACCAGCTTGTTGCCGTGGTTGGAAACTGGCCCAACGCCCGGTTCAATAGGTGTGGTTTGGTACGGCACTTCTGCAACTTCCAATAGCGATGATGCTAACTGGAAGGTGTTCTTTGCGCAGAGTTCTGATATTACTGCGCCGAATCCGACTGTTCGCCAGGTAGTGGCGAGCGATCATTTCATTCATGGTAGCAACATCTCACTCGCGGGTCTTCCACTCGATCCAACACAGCCGTCCGGAAATCGCAATCTGATCGATTACTTCCAAATCGGTTTCGATCCAACTGGTGCTGCCGTGATCGCATTCACCGACGATCACAACGACTTTGACGGGCACACATATGTTGCACGGCAGATCAGTGGACCTGGCATTAACGGCAATGCAATTCCGTCTCCAGTCGAGGGCAGTGGTCTACCAGCCGCGGAAGCCGGACCCAAGCCTTCAGTCGCGAGCGTTGGGGGCATAGCGGGCTCGCAGGTCACCGACTGGCGACACGATGTCAGGACCAGCAATGCGACACTCGACATCGACGATCCCTTCGACGTGGTTTCGATTAAGTATTCAACAGAAGGAACGGCTACTGATCCGATACTCGTAACGACAATGAAAGTGTCTGATCTCGCGGTTCTACCGCCCAATGGGACGTGGCGTGTCAACTTCACGGTGAACGCGCCAGATGCCGGGCTCAGTCCGACGGGCGATTACAACCTCGGTTTATCCGACCGCGGAGATCAGTTCTTCCTGCGAGCCCAGACGGACTTAACTGGAGCAGCGTCGTTTGTGTATGGCACGGCCGCACGCCGCCACTTCGTTGCGGGCGGTGGTGGAGGCTTCGACTATACGGACCGTGGTGCTGCTACCGGATCATTCGATACAAACGCCGACACGATCACTATCAAGATTCCGCTATCAACGTTGAATGCCGCGTTGCCCGCCGGTCACACGCCAATAGGGACAGGGACCGTCTTTTCTGGGTTACGAGGTAGCGCATTCACGGCAGTTCAGGGGAACAGTGCCAGAAGCGACAATACTCGCGGGGGAACCGTGTTTCGCCTCAACTCGGCGCCTGTCGCGGCATTATCTGCAACCCCGACAAGCGGTACGAAGCCCTTAGCGGTTAGCTTCGATGCGTCGGGTTCAAGCGATGCGGACGCCGGAGACTCGATCGTCTCTTATCGTTTCAATTTCGGCGATGGTGCGGTTGTGACGCAGGCGTCTTCTTCAGTTAGTCACACATACACGTCGTCAGGAATTTACACGGCGAGCGTCGTAGTGACTGATACAAACGGAACGACAAGCAGCAATACCGCCCAGGTACAAATCACCGTAAATGATCCGCCGGTAATCCAATGCATGGAAGATGATGACGCGGTGATCGGCTACTCCGGCGGATGGCATAGCGTTAACAGCAGCAGTGCTAGTGCTGGTCACTTCCATATGCATTCCGGAACCAATACTGCTCATTTCGCAAGGGTGAACTTCTCGGTCGCTACAAACGGCGTCGGCAAGTTTTCCTTCTACTATGGAAAGAGTACGAAAGGTGGCGCAGCTCAGGTGTTCGTCGACGGAGTTTCGCGTGGACAAGTCAGCTTTGTGGGCGCTTCAGGTTCCAATAAGTCGCCGGACTTCGGACCAGGGGGTGCTCCTTATGAATTTGCTATCGAGGGTCTGTCAACAGGCCAACACACCTTTGAACTGCGAAACATGAGCAACGCCGTGTTCGTTGACCGTTTCTGCCTGCACACGACCGTGCAGCCGCAGGTCGTCAATCCAGGTGAACCGCCGGCGTCCGGCGCAGGCAGTTCGGCAAGTCAAAGTTCGTGGATAGACTCGGGCTTGCTTACAATGCAGGGACCGACGACGGCCAACACTATTGACGTAAATGCTGGACAGGTAGCTACGTCTATTCTGAACCTCGGCTCGAATGCAACAGCAATCTCGGCAGTAGCTGAAACTTCGAGTCTGGCGCCGATTAAACTCGCTGTGATCGATCCGAGTGGATTGACCGTTCAGATCGTGGACGCCGTCAATGGAGTAGCGGTGATTAGTACGCCTGTGAATCGCGGAGGTCTGTACACGATTAAAGTCATCAACGTCGGTGTCGGTCCTGTTCAAGTTTGGACACTCGCGACGCCGACGAACAAGAGGTAGCAATGAGGGCACGCAGCGGGTTGCGTGATTCGACGCAACCTGCTGAATCCGTGCGTGCCTTCATTGCACCGTAAGCCTGGGAGGTTGGAGTTGAGAAGGCACGCGCTGTCTTTTCTGTTGCTGTTACTTTTGGTGTTGCCTGCTTCTTCGGTCTCAGCGAAGAAGCGCGCAAGTGATCTCTTTGGTTTGAAGATTGGAATGAGTGAAGAGTCTGTCCATAAGAAACTTAAGAAGTTCGCGACCCAGCAGAAGGAGGAGAAAGAGAAAGAGGAGGAGGGCGAGCAGGAAGTATGGAGTCTGAAAAAGGATGATCGCTTCGACTACATTCTGACTCGCTTCAACCGCGAGCACCGGTTGACGTTGATTACTGTCGTGGCCCGGCCTAACCGCGTGCGGTACAGCGATGTTGCTGATACAAAAGCAGCAACGGTGGCAAGCGACGGCCGGAATTATTCGTACAGATGGAAAGTTGAACGCGATGGCCGGCAGTCGGCTTACTTGTTAATCGCCCGCGGGAGCAGCTCTGAATTCCTCACCTCTTACTCGCTTTATCCGGCGAAGTAGATTGATTAACGATGCTCACGGGAATCTTTACCCGCCAGCTTGCTGCGCAGTAGCCAAAGCTGACTCACGCTATTCGTTAAGAAGTAACTACTCATGCTCACCGCCAGTCCAATCAGTCCAAACTTTATAAATGCGAGAATCTTGATCGGAATGTACAAAGTGTAAAGCACGGTGGAAACTTTCGTCGGCGTTTTCGTGTTTCCCATGCCGTAGAATGCGCCTGCCGTCGCCTGAACGAGCGCGCCACCCACGAAGGTGCCTCCCAAAGCGATCATCGTCAGCCACAGTGTGTGTAGATTGCCTGGTCCAATGTGGAGCTTAGCTACGAACATACTCACGGACGGCGCGCCAATGATTACGATCAGAACGCCAACGATTGTTATTGCCAGCAACAACAACAGCCGCCTCTCATAATGCCGCCGGTAAGAAGACCAGCGTTCGTCACGCGCATATACCGCGAGCTTCGGCGCCATCGGTGCGACGACAGCTTTGCCCAGCAAGATGAGGATGCTCGCGTAAATCTGTTGCGCGACGTGGAGCAGAGACAGTGTACCGGCGCCCGTCATCGAAGTCAGAAAACGATCCAACACGGGATCGGTCCGCAAGTAAACTTGTCCCGGCAATAATGGTTTTAGTCGTTGCAAAGCTTCTCTGATGAGTGGGGAGCGCCACGCCGGCAAACGAAATCGTCCGAGTATCGGAACCAGGAACGCGAGTTTCAGAGTGTTAAAGAAAATTGTATTTACAGCCGCGGCCCAGATACCGAAGTGCGAAATTGTTAGAACAAGGAACGATAATCCGGCGCAGTTCGCGACGACAGCCGAGAGCTCGACCCAGACAAACCGGTGTCGCGCGTGATGTGCCGCCCAGAGCGTCACGATCAGTGCGTTAAGGACCATACTCACTAACTGAATTCTTGTGAGACTTGCCGTTAGAGTTTTTGCCTGTGCTGTAAATCCTGGAACAAACCATGGTACCCAGGCATTCGCGGATAAATACAACATGACGCCAAGGAGAATGAAGGTGGCGCCTGTCATCGTGAACAATGACCAGACATCGTGACTAAACTCCGGCTCGCCTCGCGTCGCCAATAAAGGTACCAGCACCGGCAGCAAGGTTGTCGTGAGAAGCATGAAAGCAAACTGCGGAATAACTGCGGACGCGAAGAAGGCATCGGTTTGTGCACCAACGCCCAGCTGGGCGACGACGTACCACGTCATCAAGAGTGCCAGCAACGCGTTTACGGTTGATAAGGTTGCGAGCCAGGCGCTCTGGGTGAAAAACGAACGAGTTGTGGCGCGAGCAAGTGGGTCAACGCGGTTCGCGGAGGCAGCACGCGTCGCGATATCGTGATAAATGCGTGTGTACAGTTGCGCTACCTGCTCGACTCTCCATTCAGGCGCGTTTGACAGTGCCGTCTTTGCGCGACTGCGTTGGCCGTTGCCATTCATCAGCAGGGCTTTGATTGTTCGTCCGGCTTCCGTCGGGTTGTCAGGATCAACAAACGAAGCTCCGTAACCGTTTAGTACTTCTCGATGAGCTGGAATATCAGATAGAACAAGCGGACAGCCACAGGCCATCGCTTCGATCACCACGTTGGGACAGCCTTCGAACCTGCTGAGCGAGACAAACGCATCGGCGCCTTTCATGAGTGTCCAAATATTCGATACGTATCCGGTGAAGACGACGCGGTGAGCGACGCCCGATTCACTCGCTAAAGTCTGGAGCTGCTTTCGCAGTGGACCATCACCGCAAACCAGTGCGATAAACGGCACCTCATCGGCAATCTGGGCGAAAGCGAGAATGAGGTTCTGTACGTTCTTGCCGGCATCGAGCCGCCCGCCAAAAAGTACGATCTTCTCTCCGTTCTTGCGAGTGAGTTCAGGTGGCGGCTCAGCAGTGGCCTCCTCAATTTCGTTGAAGGGAATAGCGTTGCGGATAACGTAACGCGAATTTGTGCTGCGCACCGAATCCCAGTAAGCGTCGCCTCCGGTCGAGTTTGAAATGATTCCATCTGCGTGACGGCCCAGCGCACATCGAAACTTATGCCGCAGGCCGTTGACGTATAAAGGCGCGGAACTCGACTCTTTCAAAATCCACGGCGTGCGCGTAAGCAAAGCAGCGGCGCCCCCGATGATGT
>DATEWS010000676.1:0-13610 GCA_035257785.1 Pyrinomonadaceae bacterium | reverse complement strand
AGTCAACCCGGATCTATTTCCCGATCCTGCGGACGCTGTTAAGCCGCCATTCAGCCGCCAGCAATTCGGCGGATCTATTGGTGGTCCAATCAAGAAAGACAGAGCCTTCTTCTTCGGCACGGTGGAACGCACACGCGAGCGTGGTAACTCGATTGTCCCCGGCGTAGACCAGGAAAAGATCAGCTTCCTCCAACCTTTTGGTTATCAAGCCGTCCAGTTCCTGCCGCAACCATTCAATGACTGGCAGTACACGATCAAAGGTGACTTCAATCTTTCACCGAAGCACACGCTTGTGACTCGTTTCGCCGGTCAGAACAACAATGCCTTGAACGATCAGGCAGGCTTTCTCGTCGTGCGCACGGACCTTTCCGGCGGCAACGAGAGTTTGAACACCCTCTATAACTTCCTGGCTTCGTTGAGCTCGACCTTCAACAGCACAACGGTCAACCAGTTTACGTACCAGTTTCAAACTTTCGACAACCGCATTAATGCAACCACCGACCTGAACCTGCTGGTCTTCCCGGACGGGCTCGCGGTCGGCCGCAATGGAAACGTCCCGCAACAGACTCTTCAGAAGAAGCACCAGTTCCGCGATGACCTGACCTGGAACCGCGGCAATCACGGCTTCAAGTTTGGCGGCGACTTTACCTACGTTCCCACTCTCGGTGGTCTATTCGCTTTCAACTCAGCGCCGGAGTACGACTTCAATTTCAACGCTGATGAGATCGCGCTCAATCCTGCACAGTTTCCGCAGGGATTCAAAACCACTCAAGTGCTGCCCGGTTCGGTTACCTGCCCGGCCATCGTTGGCACTGCGACTTGCACCGCGGCTGACCTCGACGGAGTCGGCGTAGTTGCGGACGTTATACTTTCGGGTGGTGATCCCAAGTTCGACCTGCGCGACGGAGCGAAGCAGTTTGCTTTTTATGCACAGGACGACTGGAAGGTCACGCCGCGATTGACGCTGAACCTCGGCGTTCGCTACGACGTCGACTTCGGCTTCGTTGACCACGGTCACGCCGCCGAGAACCGAGCGTTCCAGGCGCTGCAGATCATCGGCAGCCAGTTCGCTCACAAGGTTGTCGAGGACGATAAAAACAACATCAGTCCGCGAGTAGGTTTCGCATGGGATTTGCGCGGGGATGGGCGTTCAGTGTTACGAGGTGGATACGGCATCTACTTCGATCAATCATTCCTGAACGTGCCGCTCTTTGCAGTACAACAGGCGAATCCGGAAATCTATGCGACCTTCGTCAACGATGATCCGAATCTGAGTATCGACTCACCCGCGCCGGCTGTCCCGCGGCCACTGACGAACCCATTGTCAGGCACGCGCGGAAGAATGCTCGATCCGGATTTTGAATCGCCATACACACAACAGTGGAACCTCGGCTATGCCCAGGAAATCGGAACAAACATGGCGTTGGAGTTTGATTACATTCACATCCTCGGACTCCATGAGTTTTCCAGTCTGGATATCAATCCACGCATTGGACCACTCATCAACGCGCAGCGCAGCGATCCGAATCCGGGGCGCATTTTGACGCCACTATTCAGCGCGCATGCGGCAGAATTGACGGCGAAATTCGGTACGGCGACTCCGTTCGGCCGCATCACGGTGGCCCAATCCGATAGCCGTTCGAGGTACGATGCATTCACCGTGGCGTTCAAGAAACGTTATGCAAATAAGTTTCAACTGAATGCTCACTACACTCTCGCGAAGTCGCAGGCATGGTTCGGCGCAACCGCGGACTTCGGTCTACAGCCGCAGAACCTGTTCGTCAAATTTGACCCGATCAACTTCGGACCAACCAATGAAGACGAACGACACCGGTTCGTTGTGTCGGGCATTTTTGACCTGCCCTGGGACTTCCAAATAGCGCCGATCTTTCAGATGGCATCCGCACGTCCTTACAGCATTTTCCCGGCGTGTGGTTGCGACATTAACCGAGACGGCGTAATCAATGACCGCGAGTCAGTCAATCCCGGCATCGATGACCAGCACAAGCTGCCATTGAACGATCATCGCGGCGATAGCTTTTCACAGTTGAACGTGCGCGTTTCGAAGTTCTTCAAGTTCCGCGAGAACATGAAGCTCGGTCTTTTCTTCGAGGCGTTCAATGTTTTCAACACTGGAAACTACGGCAATCAGTTCCAGAACACTACGGGTGAACCGGATTTCGGCAAGCCAATCAACTTCTTTGGCGCAACCGGATTCTCCGAGCCACTCGGAATTCCGTTCCAGGCTCAGCTGGGCGTTCGCTTTAGCTTCTAGCTGATGTATCAACCACGGATTTACGCGGATTTTTATTCGCGTAAATCCGTGGGCTATTTTAAACTGCCGCTATGAAATGCACGCTCCTCCTGTTCTTGCTGCTCGCCTGCTTCTCTATAGCGTCTGCACAAAGCGTGCTTTCAGGTAAGGTCATCACACCTTCCGGCACTCAACCTACAAATCCCGTGCGCGTGAAACTCACCTTTAACGGGCGCGCTATTAATGAAACGTTTACGGATCTGAGCGGACGCTTTTCATTTCCCGGTGTCGGTCGTGGAACCTATCAACTTACTGCCGACGGTGATGGTATCAATTTTGAAACTACAACCATTTATGCAGAGATCCCTGCGTTCGGCTCAGCCCCACAAAGCTTCACGCAGGACATTCAGCTCCGGCCCATCATTCACAAACCAGCGGCCCAACCCGGCGTAGTAAATGCTTTTACTCAGAACGTGCCCGAGTCCGCAAAGCAGGCACTCACACTCGGATTGAAACTCGCTGGAGAAGGAAAGGTTGAAGAGGCCATCGAGAATATGCACAAGGCCGTCAAGATCTTCCCCGACTATTTTGACGCTCACCTTGAACTCGGCAACATCTTTCTCAAGACCGAGCAGTTCAATGAAGCAATCGCCGAGCTCGATCTAGCGCGGCAGGTAAATCCAAACGACGAACGCACCTATCAATCGTTCGGTCTGTTGCTCATGAAACAGCGGAATTTTGGAATGGCCGTGTTGATCTTCACCGAAGCAGCGAGACTGAATCCCGCGAATCCACTGAATGCGGTCATGAAAGCGACGGCGTTAATTCATCAGGCCGCGGTCACTCCTGAATCGGCGCCCGCCACCGAGAATCGAAGTTATCTCATCGGTCGCGCGGAGGTCGCTCTCGCGCAGGCTGCGAATCTGAGTGAAAACAAACTCAGGCCCGACACGATGACGATGGCTTTGTTCTACGAGTTGAAAGGCGACCCCGAAAAAGCGGCGACGGAGTTGGAGTCATACCTGAAGAAGAACCCACAAATAAAAAACTCACCCGCGATTCAAAACGAGATCAAGCGACTGCGTGAGAAGGCAAAAACGAAGCAGTAGTTTATGTGCGGTCCTTTTGTAGAAACTTTGCGATGCTTTGCTGGCAATCGTCTGTGAGGCGCGCGATGACGTTGACGTCGGCGCCGGTTTCCAAAGCTTCAGCGAATGCCATTCCATCCATCTGGTAAAGCAACGTCTTGGTTAGACTGATCGCGGAAGCGCTCATTTTTTCAAACTCATTGACATATTGATTCACGTCTTCTTCAAAATTCGCTTCGGGAAAAACGTGATTCACAAGCCCGAAAAGCTTCGCCTGATCTGCGCTGACCTCGGCGCCGCATGTGATCAGTTCGAAGGCGCGTTTTTCGGAAACGTTGCGTCTGAGGATCGCCATCACCATCGCGGGCACAAAGCCGATCTTCACCTCGGGATAACCGAAGCGCGCTGATGATGCAGCAAGCACGAGATCACAGGCCGTCGCTAATCCACAACCGCCCGCAAGCGCTCTTCCGGTTACGGCAGCGACGACCGGAATCGGAAGTTGTCTGATCAATAAAAACAACTCCAGCAACAATCTCGCGTCTTCCGAGTTCTCAGCGACTGACGCATTCGCGATCTTTTGAAGCGCCGCGAGATCTGCGCCCGAGCAGAAATCCTTCCCTGCTCCGGAGATCACAACCACTCTAACGCGCTCATCCTTCGACGCTTTCTTCAAGCCATCCTTGATGCCGGCAATGACAGCATCATTCAGCGCATTACGTTTCTCTGGCCGGTTGAGCGTAACCCGCGCCACGGCGCCGTCAACTGAGTAAAGCACTGTCTTATCGGCGTTCATCTGTTATTTAAATCCGCGGCTTCTGTGTCACTCAACTCAATTTCCATCCTCAGCAACGCCGTCGAGAAAGTCTTTCCCTGCGCGTCAGTCATCAATGACAACGTGCCACCACCACCAAGACTCTCGTGCAATAAGAAATTGAGCGCTCCCAGATTCGGCAACTCAAATCTCTCCACGTCACCATGACAGACGCCTTTGAAATGCTGTTTGACGCGTTCCGCGGTAACCTCACGAACCAGTATCGGATAGATCTCGTCGCTGAACGCGATCAAGCCAACGTTTGCCGTATCACCTTTATCGCCCGAACGCGCATGGGCCAGTTTTACCAGTTGAACTTTCACGTCTCGAGCACCTCAACCACCGGCGTGATCTCTTCTTTCGGAATCAGCGCCGGCCAGTAAGCAACGATCTCTTCCACCTTGGGTCTGCCGCCCGCGAAACCTGTGACTGCGGGTGGTCCAGTCAGGATCAATGGAGCAATCTCTTTCGTGAACCGTTCGATCGCGCTGCGATCGTTGCCACGCACACCGACGCGCAGTTGCACTTCCGGAATGTCTGCGCTCGGCCGGCCGGCAAGTGGTCCATGCGTCGCACTCACGCCCACAAACTCAGTCAGCACTTGCTCAAACTTCAGTCCTAATCGATCGAGCCGTGTGCGCAGAATGCGATCCGCAGCCTGAGCTTTGTCATAAGCATCGGGCCATGAATATACAAGCGTGCCCACAGCCTTGAACCCCGCAGAATAGCTGATCGAAACTTTCAGAAACTCCGTCGCCGGCCGGCCTTCAATACCGTAAACGCGAACGCGATCGCGGCCTTCGTACTCCAAACGGATCGTCGTGAAATCAGCGACGCAATCCGGTGTGATGTACTCGTGCGGATCGCCCATCTCGTAGACCAGTTGCTCTTTAATAGAAGGAATGATGATCCAGCCACCCGTACGCTCGTGTTTCGTGATCACAAACGTTCCATCAGGCGAAGCTTCGACGATCGGAAAACCGACGTCAGCAAGATTCGGTATACTGCGCCACTCGTACTGGCAGTTGCCACCTGAAGCCTGTGCGCCGCATTCGATGATGTGACCGGCAATCGTGCCGGCGGCGAGACGGTTCCAATCGTTGTTGGACCAGCCAAACTCGTGAATCATCGGCGCGAGTGTCAAACCTGTGTCTGTTGCGCGTCCGGTGATCACGATCTGCGCGCCCTGATTCAAGGCGTCAACCATCGGCCACGCGCCGAGATACGCATTGGCGCTTTGAATCTTGTCGCGCACGGTCGAAAGTGGTTCGCCGGTGTCCATGTTGCGCAACTCAATGCCGCGTTCGAGTAGTTCATCGAGGCGCGACATGATGTCGTCGCCGGTAACGATGCCGATCCGAACATCGAGGCCAAGATCGCGCGCGACTTGTATAACCGCATCGGCGCAACCGCGCACGTTAACTCCACCCGCATTCGCCGTGACTTTTATGCCGCGCTCAACACAAGTCGGCAGGATCCGGCGCATCAGCGGCACGAAGTCTTTTGCGTAGCCTGCATTAGGATCGCGTGCTTTCTGTTTCTGCATGATCGACATGGTGACTTCCGCCAGGTAGTCGAGCATCAGGTAATCGATTGGTCCACCTTCCACCTGGCGCACTGGTGCATCAGGAAGATCTCCCCAAAAGCCTTGTCCGGCTGCGATGCGTATTTTTTGTTTCATGAAGTTTTTGGATTATAGCCACAAAGAGGCACAAAAGGCACAAAAGGGATTAGTTGAATCCTAAAACTTCTTTACTAATCCTTTTGTGCCTTCGCTGCCTTTTTGTGGCGAAATCTGCCCTATATTCCCGGCGTCGGAGTAGGACTCGGCGTCGGGCTTGGCATTGGCTCACTGGGTGATGGGGTAGGCGTTGGCTCACCCGGTGATGGCGTCGGCGTCGGCATCGGACTTGGCATTGGTGTTGGACTTCCACTCGGAGTCGGACTAGGGGTCGGAGTCGGACTCGCCGAAGGAGTCGGACTCGGCGAAGGTGTCTGGGCCGGGGCCGGATTCGCTACCTCCGTACCTGTTGCCGGCGGCGTCGTTCGTCCCTTCGCAACATTCTTCGCCGGAACAAATGTGCACTTCTGCGTCGCGCCTGCGATGGGCGTCAGTGTCAACTTATTACCGCTCTTCTTCGCGCGCAGCGAGATAATTGTCGAGGGCTTACTGACGTCAGCTCCGTTTACTTGTAACGCCACCGCAGTGTAACTCTTCGTTTTCGAAGTGGTGATACGACCAGTTCTTCCGTCGGCAGTCGTGAACTCGTTTCCGTTTATCGTTAGCGTTGTATCGCCGACCAGACCGGCTGCCTCACAATTGAAAGTCCCAGTGTAAGTTCCGGAAAGATCAATCTGCGACGTGCTGGTGCTGGTGGTTTGAGGCATTGTCGCCGGAGTTTGCGGCGTTTGCGGTTTTTGTGGCGTCTGCTCCTGGGCTCGAAGTCCCCATAAACCTCCGATTGCCAAGGAAAAACTCAGCATTATCAAACACAACATCTTTCTGACCATAACTCCTCCCATGCTCGTTGTCGCGCTCCTCGGAGGCTGGCGCGCTTCGACTACTCATCAGGGGTTTTGGCTTGGACAAGGAGGGAACACTGATCTTGTACCACTCAGCGGCCCAAATCACAAACCCTGTGGTCGCCGTAAAGACAAATCCACAAATTTACTGTTTATAACGCTTTGTCTCGTGAAGTCTTTGTGGTAAACATCTTTTGCGAACAACCCAAACTAAGTACCGAGGAACCCAATGCGACCAGAAAAATCCATGCGACTGATTTGTGCCTTCGTTTGTACGCTGTTGCTAACGTTCGTATTGACAAGCTGCCAGCCCAAGGGAACAAAACACCGGCTTGCTTTTGTCACCAACAATGCCTCGCCTTTCTGGGTCATTGCGCGCAAAGGAACAGAGAAAGCAGCCCAGGATATTCCCGACATTCAAGTCGAGTTCCGAATTCCCGCCGATGGAACCGCGGCCGAACAACAACGCCTGGTCGACGATCTGCTAGCCCAGAAGATCGAGGGTATCGCTATTAGTCCAGTCGACCCAAAGAACCAAATCGAGATGCTCAATCGCGCCGCCGGCCAAACACTCGTTGTTACGCAGGACAGCGACGCACCGAACAGCAATCGTATCTGTTACATCGGCACTGACAACGTCGCCGCCGGACGCCAGGCAGGCCAGTTGGTCAAGGAAGCGTTGCCGAATGGCGGCAAGATCATGGTCTTTGTCGGCGTGCTCGATGCCGCAAATGCGGCGCAGCGTTATCAGGGTTTGAAGGAAGCACTCGCAGGATCGAACGTGCAGATTATTGACGTGCGTACAGACGCCACGGATCGCGTCCGTGCCAAGTCAAACGCTTCCGATACGCTCGTGAACTATCCCGATGTTGCCGGCATGGTCGGGCTATGGTCTTACAATGGACCAGCAATTCTTTCGGCAGTCAAAGAAGCAAACAAAACTGACAAGGTGAAGATCATCGCTTTCGACGAAGAAGACGAGACCCTCGCCGGCGTGAAGAGCGGTGAGATCTACGCCACGGTCGTGCAGCAGCCATATGAGTTTGGCTATCGCTCGATGGAGCTAATGGCAAAAGTTCTTAATGGCGACAAATCAGGGATTCCCGCCAGCAAGCAGATCTTCGTGCCGACTTTGGCAGTAAAGAAAGACTCTGTCGAACAGTTTACGAAGGAGCTCAATCAGCGCCTGGGCAAGTAGTTAAAACTTCGATCCGAAACGCTTAGTGGCCACTAACATACCACTCCTCGAAATGGAGGGAATCAGTAAGCGGTTCCCAGGGGTTGTTGCGCTCGATGGCGTCAGCCTGACGGTCGGCACGGGCGAGATCGTCGCTCTCATTGGCGAGAACGGCGCCGGGAAATCAACGTTGATGAAGATTCTCGGCGGCGCCATCGCACGCGATACCGGCACGATCAAGATCGACGGCACGCCTGTTGAAATACGTACGCCACGTGAAGCAAGCGCGCTTGCCATCGAGTTTATCCATCAGGAACTCAGCGTCCTCGATAATCTCGACGTTGGCGCGAACATCTTTCTGCGTCGCGAACCAACTACAGCGGGTTTCCTGAAGTTGATCGATCGCAAACGAATCTATAGCGAGTCTGATCAAATTCTAAAGCGACTCGGCGTGGACGTCTCGAGTCGTACTCCACTCGGTCAACTCTCACTCGCGCAACAGCAACTGGTCGAGATCGCACGAGCGCTCAGTGCCGGCGCGCGAATCATTATCATGGACGAGCCGACGTCGAGTCTTACGCTTTCAGAAACTCGTCGTCTGCTCGAGCTCGTGAAAGATCTCAAAGCACATAACGTCAGCATCATCTACATCTCGCATCGCATGCACGAAGTTGAAGAGATAGCCGATCGCGCGGTCGTGCTTCGCGACGGCAAGAACGCCGGCGAGATTCAGGGTGGTGAGATCACTCACGAACGCATGGTGCGAATGATGGTCGGGCGTGACTTGAAAGACTTCTTCAAAGGCGCGGCTGGCAATGGCGACACTGCTCACGGCGTCGGTTTTGAAGTGCGCCGCTTGCGCACTCTGCGATATCCGAAACAACAGATCTCTTTCAATGTCGGCAAGGGTGAAGTGCTCGGGTTTGCGGGACTGGTTGGCGCAGGGCGCTCTGAAGTCGCACGCGCGATCTTTGGTGTTGAAGAAGCGATTGAGACTGACGTCGCGTTAGATGGCGAGGAATTACACATTCGCGATCCGCAGGATGCGATCACTCATGGGATTTATCTCATCCCTGAAGATCGACGTCTCTCTGGTCTCATCGTCGACTTCAACGTGCGCGAGAATATCTCGTTGCCGAATCTCGAAAGTTATTCATCCGCAAAAATCATCAATCAAAAGAAGGAAGCAACTGCCGCTCGCGAAGCGTGTAAAGCAATCAACATCAAAACGCCGACGACGGAAATGCGTGCGGCAAATCTCAGCGGCGGCAATCAACAGAAAGTCGTGCTGGCGAAGTGGTTGACGTTTGCGCCGCGAGTGTTGATTTTTGACGAGCCAACTCGCGGCATCGACGTTGGCGCGAAGGCTGAGATTTATCAACTGATTCGCAATCTCGCCGCGAAGGGTGTATCGGTCATTGTGATCAGTAGTGAGATGGAAGAGGTGCTCGGGATCAGCGACCGCATCGCGGTAATGCACGAAGGACGCCTGACCGGAATTCTCGATCGCGCCCAGTTTAGCGAAGAGGCCGTCATGCGACTCGCTACCGGCACCGAACATTAGCCACAAAAAGGCACCTAAGGCACAGAACGTTGTTCTGAGCTGAATGTTTCCGGTTTTATCTTTTGACCCTTTTGTGCCTTATTGTGGCTAAAAAGAAGGATCCCTTATGAAAAAAGAGCTCGGTATCTTTGTCCTGCTTATCGTTCTCTGCATCGTCGTTTCCATCATCAACCCAAACTTCCTGCTCGCGATCAATCTTCAAAACCTCGCGCGGCAGATTGGAGCCTTTGGAATCTTCAGCATCGGCCTCGGTCTCGTGATCATAACGGGCGGCATTGAACTGTCTGTCGGTTCAATGATGGCGCTGCTGGGTGTGTTGTTGTCGATGATGCTGACTGAGTGGGGATTCGGTGTGCCGCTAGCGGTCCTGGCCGTCATCGCAATCGCGATGGCGCTGACGTTGGGCCATGGACTTCTGATCACGCGTCTGAACATGCAACCCTTTATCGTCACGCTGTGCGGTCTGCTGTTCTACCGTGGTCTCGCACGCTTCATCACCAATGACGAAACAAAAGGTTTCGGTACGGTTGAAGGATTGGACTTCCTTCGTTTCCTGGCGAATAGAAACCTGGCCGGCGTGCCGATGCCGTTTGTGCTGCTGATCATCATCAGTGTGATTGCGTGGGTGGTCTTGCATCGCTCGGTTTATGGTCGTTATTTGTTCGCGACCGGCCGCAACCCGGAAGCAGCACGCTATGCGGGTATCAACACCAACCAGATCGTCACGTTTACTTACGTCATCGCCGGCGCACTCACGGCGATCTCGGGAATCATTTTCGCGTTTTATACAAACTCCGTCTCGCCGGCAAATCACGGAAATGCTTACGAACTCTATGGGATCGCCGCCGCAGTGCTGGGCGGATGTTCGTTACGCGGCGGTGAAGGATCGGTGGTCGGGATCGTGATCGGCACCGCGCTGCTACAGGTGTTACGCAATCTCGTGAACCTGCTCGGCATTCCGAGTTCACTCGATTTCGCAGTCATGGGAGCGGTGATCTTGATTGGCGTGATGGCGGATCAGATCTTCACTGAACGTCGCAACCGCCGGCAGGTCGCACTCATGCGCGAAACCAGCGCCCAGTAAACTTCTTTGCGCCTTTGCTCTTTTCTTTGTGCCTTTGCGTGAACTGGAGATCCGAATGAACAAACATCGAACACTTTTGCTGATCGTATTGCTGGCCGTTTGCAGCCTCATCGCGCAAGCTCAAGCCGCCGTCACCAAGGCTCCCTTTGGAACTGCGGACGGCCAAAGCGTCGATCTGTACACCCTCCGAAACGTGCACGGTGTCGAAGCCAAAATAACCAACTACGGCGGCATTCTGGTCTCGCTTAAAGTTCCCGACCGCAATGGCAAGTTTGACGACGTTGTACTCGGCTTCAACGATCTCGATACCTATTTAAAAGGACATCCCTACTTCGGCGCGCTCATCGGTCGTTACGGCAATCGCATCGCCAAGGGTCGCTTCACGCTCAATGGCGTTGAGTACAAACTCGCAGTCAATAACGGCGAGAACACGCTGCACGGCGGTATCAAAGGTTTCGACAAGGTTGTCTGGACCGGCAAAGAGATGAAAACGAAAGCCGGACCGGCAGTCGTCTTAACTTATCTCAGCAAGGACGGCGAGGAAGGTTATCCGGGCAATCTCAACGTGCGGGTTGTCTACACACTCACCAACAACAACGAGCTCAAGATTGAGTATTCAGCCACCACGGATAAAGACACCGTTACGAATCTGACGCATCACTCCTATTTCAATCTCGCTGGTGAAGGCAACGGCGACATCCTCAGTCATCTCGTGACGATCAACGGCAGTCGCTTTCTTCCAACTGACGCCGGCTCGATTCCGACGGGTGAGTTGAGAAAAGTCGGAGGCACTCCGTTCGACTTTCTCAGTGCACACGCGATCGGCGAGCGTATCAATCAGGATGAAGAGCAACTCAAACTCGGAAACGGTTACGATCACACCTGGATAATCAATGGGCGTCCCGGCACGCTGAGACTCGCTGCAACAGCTTATGAATCCAATTCAGGACGCACAATGCAGGTATGGACCACCGAACCGGGTGTGCAGTTTTATACCGGGAACTTTCTGGACGGAACGCTGACGGGTAAGTCAGGAAAGATTTATCAGCGACGCTTCGGGTTCTGCTTTGAGACGCAACATTATCCGGACTCGCCTAACCATCCTGCGTTTCCCACGACGACGTTAAAAAAAGGTGCGACTTACAGATCGACGACGATCTATAGATTCGGGAGTAAAAAGTAGCCGCGGATAACACGGATAAAATCGGATTTTTATCGTGTAATCTGTGGTCTATAACGGCAATCTTAAGCGCGCTTCACAGCCTCGTAATTGCTGACGATTCTCGAGCGTCAACGTGCCACCATGCGCTTCCGCGATCTGGCGCGATAGTACCAACCCGATTCCTGACCCCTGCGCTTTCGTCGTAAAGAACGGCACGAAAAGGTTCGCAGTACTCGCGAGTCCAGGTCCTTCATCGCGCACCCAAACCTCGACCTGCCCGTTCTTCTGCTGCCAACCGACATCCACGCGGCCACGCGTTTCCATCGACGCATCAACCGCATTGCGCACGAGATTGATCAGCAACTGCTCGAGCTGGACGTCGTCACCCTGGACCACGAGCTCCGGCCCGGGAACAACATTCACCGGCAAACGCGTTTCCAAACTCGCCACTCGCGACACGAGCGCGCCCACCTTCAATGGCTCGAGTCGCGGCGGCGGCAGTCGCGCGAGCTTCGAATACGATTCAACGAAACGCGCGAGCGAATCAGCGCGTGAAGAAATAACCGCGAGACCGCGCTGCATATCGTCGCGCCAGTCCGGCGGCTCCGGTTCTCTACCCATCAACGCCGCCAAACTTCCGGCTACGGATTTTATCGGGGCGAGCGAGTTGTTCAGTTCGTGGCCCAACACGCGCAACAGTCTCTGCCACGCCGTCCGTTCCTCTTCGCGAAGTGCCTGGCTCAGATCGGTCAACACGAGTAACTGATGTTGCTGGCCACCTTCGCGAAACGTACTGCGACGAATGTCCCAACGTCCCACCTTGCCGGGAAAAACCATCTGCATCGTTTGTGGACCACCCGCGGACGAGTTGAGACACTCTGAAAGTCCAAGCTCGCCGGCCGTGCGTCCCAACAGGCGCGCCGATGGTTGGGCCAGCAGTCGTTCACCCGCGCGATTGACGAGTTGCAGTTGTTGCTCGCCATCGAACGCAAACACTGCGACGTCGATCTCGGCCATCACCGTGCGCAACAAAGCCGTCGCTTCCATCGCGCCGAGACGTTGCTCACGCAACGTCTGGCCCAGGTCGTTGACTTCGAGCATTACTTCGCCGAGTGCGTCACCGGTGAGCGCGCGTCGTCCACGAATTGAATAGTCACCTTCACGAATCGCAGCGAGGATATTTGAGAGTGTCTGCAGCGGCCTGACGATGCGCGTCCTAAGACTAAATGCGATACCGAGCCACAGCAGGCTGAGGAGCAGATCGACGGTCCATTGCACCTGAGCGGAATAGCCGTCGTACCAGAGCAGCAGCGCGCACAAAGCGACCGCGGGAAATCCTGCGAGCAGCGCGAGCAGAGTGATCCGCCTCTCGAATTTCAGACGATGGCCGTGTCTCAGTTCCGGATCGAGAGAGGAGAATTGCTTTGGTGGTTTAACCGGCGTACTCACAAGCGTAATATAGCCACAAAAAGGCACAAAAGTCACAAAACAGATCTTCGAGATGAAGGGCCATTTTGCGCTTTTTGTGCCTCTTTATGACTAAGATCCCAGCCCGTATTTCTGCAACCTGCGGTAGAGGGCACTGCGGCTGAGACCGAGGGCTTCGGCGGCGCGATTGGCGTTGCCTTCAAAGCGCGCGAGAGCCTTTTTGATCAGTAATCGCTCGGCATCTTCGAGGCTCATCTCTTCGAGTCGCGCTGACATACGCGCATCGGGAGTCTTTTCCAGCGCGAGATCGAACGCGGTCACGATGTTTCCCGTGCTCATCAAAATCGCGCGCTCGATCACGTGGTCCAACTCACGGACGTTGCCCGGCCAGAGATGTTGTCGCAACGCGTCGAGGGCCTCGGGTGTGAAGCCCATGATCGGACGTCGATATCGTTCACGATGCAGCTTCAAAAAATGCTCCGCGAGAATCGGAATGTCTTCGATGCGATCGCGTAA
>DATEWS010000675.1:0-14862 GCA_035257785.1 Pyrinomonadaceae bacterium | reverse complement strand
CTGCGGTTGCAGCGGGGGTGCCGATCGTTCCGGGGACTGTCGAGCCGTTGCGGTCACTTGCAGAAGCAAACGCGACTGCGGAGAAGTTTGGGTATCCAGTGATGTTGAAAGCCGCTGCGGGCGGCGGTGGTAAAGGCATGCGACTCGTCACCGGGAGCGCCGATCTGCGTTCCGCATTTGAAACTGCGCGGACCGAAGCCGCGGCAGCTTTTGGTGACTCTTCGCTTTATCTCGAAAAGGCAGTCGAACGTCCGCGGCACATCGAGATACAGATCTTTGGCGACACGCACGGTAACGTCGTCCATCTCGGCGAGCGCGAGTGCTCGATTCAGCGACGGCACCAGAAAGTAATCGAAGAATGTCCTTCGCCGATTAACGATCCCGAGCTTCGGCAGCGTATGGGCAGCGCTGCCGTGAAGATCGGACGCGCTGTTAATTACACGGGCGCGGGTACGGTTGAGTTTCTACTCGCGGACGCGACGCACGAATTCTATTTCCTCGAGATGAACACGCGTCTCCAGGTTGAACATCCGGTGACTGAGCTGGTTACCCAGCGCGATCTCGTGCGCGAACAATTCTTCGTTGCGAACGGCGCGGCTTTGTCGTTCAAGCAGGAAGATGTGAGTTGGCAGGGACACGCGATTGAGTGTCGTATCTATGCTGAAGATCCGGCGAACAACTTCTTTCCGAGTCCGGGCACGATTAGTCATTTGCAGGAACCGGCCGGGCCGGGGATCAGAGTTGATAGTGGCGTCACGCGGCTTTCGGAAGTTTCGATTCACTATGATCCCATGATCGCGAAACTCGCTGTTTGGGGCCGCACGCGATTCGAAGCGATCGCGCGTTTGCGTCGCGCACTGGATGAGTATGAGGTTTCGGGAATCACAACGACGCTGCCGTTCTTTCGTGAAGTTGCAGAAGACGAGGAGTTTGTGTCGGGCCACCTCGACACCGGTTTCATCACTCGTTTCAATGAGCGTCACGTTGTGAAGGAGCCTGGTCAGGTAGAAAGCGATCTAGCGGCGATCGCGGCCGCGCTGAGTTATGCGCTTCGGAAACAACAGAGCGCGGTTATTACGCCTGCTACGACGAGTCGTTGGAAAATGGCTGGAAGGAAGCTGTGAAACTCAAAGCCATCATCGGAGACCGCGAAGAAGAACTGCTGTTCAAACTCGAACGTGGGCAAATCTCCGCCGCGATCGGCGGTCGTGTCTACACGCTTGAGGTGCGTGATCTTGAAGCCGACAGCTATCTGTTTTTTCTCAACACGAATGTACACGAGTGTCGTGTCAGCAAGCGCGCCGGATCGAAGGATACTTTTGACGTAACGATTCATGGGCGCAGTCACGAAGTGACGATCGTCGATCCCAAGCGTTTGCGCAGCGGACAGAATTCGGATCGACATCATCACGGCGTGGCCGAAATCCTCGCGCCTATGCCCGGCAAAGTTGTGCGTGTGCAGACGGAGGCGGGCGCGAGTGTCGATAAAGGCGAGGGCGTTGTAGTAGTGGAAGCGATGAAGATGCAAAACGAAATGAAATCGCCACGTGCGGGTGTCGTCGTGTCGATCAAGGTGAAACCCGGCGACACTGTGAATGCGGGGGACGTGCTGGCGGTGATTGAATGAGGCCACAAAAAGGCACAAAAGGCACATAAACAAAGAACACAGCACTTCAATAAAATCATTTTGTGCGTTTTGTGCCTTTTTGTGGCTAAAAAATATATGCGTATTCTACTTTGGGACATCGATGGGACGTTGATTCATTCGGCGCGAGTGGGCGGATACAAGGAGTACACGATTCCCGTGCTCGAGGAGATCTTCGGAACTGCGGGCCGGCTTCATGACATGCACGTTTCGGGAATGACTGACCTGCAGATCGTGATTGAAGCCCTGCGCGATGCGGGAATTAGTCAGGACGAGATTCTCGGGCGAGCCGAGGTGCTTGTTTCGCGTTTGACGGAAGAAGCGCGAAGAGTAACCGGCAACGGCGCGAAGTTTTTTGAAGTGCTGCCCGGTGTTCGCGAGACATTGGCAGCTCTCGCACAGCATCCGCGCTACCAATCAGCGCTCGTGACCGGCAACATCAAGCCGATGGCCCAACTGAAAATGGAGCTTGTCGGGTTGGACCACTTCTTCACCCTACCGGGCGCGTTCGGCGACGAGTCACACAATCGTCGAGATCTTCCAGCGCGTGCGGCTGAGCGCATTCGCAAACACCTGCAAATGGATCTCGCACCCGATCAGTTCATCGTAATCGGCGACACACCAAACGACATCGACTGCGCTCGCCACTTCGGCGCACGCGCTGTCGCCCTCGGCACGGGACGGATGTTTTCCGAAGCTGAGATCCTCGCGTGCAAACCCGATGCGTTACTTCCGGATCTCGCAGACGTCGAACTGGTTCTGCGGACACTTGCCCAGTTCTAATCCGCGTGTTTCCGTGAAAATCCGCGGCTAAATTCGGTGAAAGCCTTTGAGGATGTCGCGAGTGCGCAGGCGAAGGATCACTGGCCGGCCGTGCGGGCAGGTCGTAGGTGATGAGGTTTGTAACAGCCGATCGATGAGCCAGCGCATCTTCTCGGGTGCGAGCGGCATGTTGACCTTGATGGCCGCGTGACAGGCGAGCGAAGCGGCGATCTCGTCGCGCAGAGTCTCACGTGCGCTACTCTTCTTCTCCGCATCAACTGTTTCAAGCAACTCGAAAAGCATGTTGCGCGCTTCACTGCCCGGAAGATCTGCGGGTACGGCTTTGATCGCGACCGTCCGTCCTGAAAGTCTCATCAACTCAAAGCCGTACTTCTCCAACTCAGGCGCGAGATCATCGAACACCGCTGCCTGCGCGGGGGTAAGATCGAACGTCTCCGGCACAAGTAACTGCTGCGATTCGCTACGACGTTCCGCTTCAAGCGCGCGATACTTATCGAATAGCACGCGCTCGTGCGCAACGTGCTGATCGATCAACAACAAACCGTCATCGTCAGTTGCGATGATGAAGCTCTCTTCCAGTTGACCAAGCGGACGGATATTTGCGTTGAGCGATTCGGGCGTGACTTCGCGCGCAAGCTTCTCCGCCGAATTCAACGGTGGAAGGGCCACGGATGGCACGGATTTAGTTACAGATTGGATCATCACCTCGATGTCGCGTGCGATCTCTTCGCCGGATGGCTCAACAGGCACTCGTGGCGATGGTGGAGGTGGGACGAATTCGATTCTTGGTTGCGGGGCGATTGAACTCACGGCGGCAGTCGCCGTCATGATTGGCTCCGGAATTCGCGGCGGCTCCTGGGGTTGAACGTAGCTTGCGCTCGCGAGTGCCGCTCGCACCGCTTCGCGCACCACATCGATCACCGCAGCTTGCCGCCGAAAGCGCACTTCCGTCTTCGCGGGGTGCACGTTGACGTCAACTTCCTCGAGCGGTGTTTCGATAAAGAGCAACGCCGCTGGATAGACGCCATGCGGCAGTATCGATCGATACCCTTCTGACAACGCACGCCCGATCATGCGATCGCGCACGAACCTGCGATTCACGAAAAGATACTGCGAATCACGCGACGTGCGCCGGTCGCGCGGCGCAGAAACGAACCCCGTCACGCGCGCTACTTGCGCATCACCCTGATTCACTTCCAACAAATTCTCGAGAAACTCGCCGCCGAAAATCTGGTAAGCACGCTCGCGTAGATCTTTCGCGGGCGCCGCACGCACCACTTCCCGCCCGTTGTTTACAAAAGTGAACGCGATCTCCGGATGGGCCAACGCATAGTGCGTGACGAGATTCGTGAGGTGATAAGTTTCCGTCGCTTCTGATCGCAGAAACTTGCGCCGCGCGGGAATATTGAAAAAGAGATCGCGCACGGCGATCGTCGTGCCTCGCGGATGTGCAGCGTCTTTGACATCGCGCATGCGACCACCATCGATCGTCACGCGCGTTGCCGCCTTCGCGTCTTCAGTACAGGTCGTCAACTCAACCCTTGCCACTGACGCGATCGAAGCCAATGCTTCACCGCGAAAACCGAGTGTACCGATTGCTGCAAGATCTTCCGTGACGCGAATCTTCGACGTAGCATGACGTTCGAAAGCGAGGATCGCGTCGTCGCGCACCATGCCTTCGCCATCGTCCGAAACCTTGAGCAGACGACGGCCACCGGCTTCGATCTCGATCGTGATTCGTTTCGCGCCCGCATCGATCGAGTTCTCGACCAGCTCTTTGGCGACAGACGCCGGACGC
Source organism: Pyrinomonadaceae bacterium (assembly GCA_035257785.1). GTDB lineage: Bacteria > Acidobacteriota > Blastocatellia > Pyrinomonadales > Pyrinomonadaceae > PSRF01. Next base: position 10,636 of record DATEWS010000675.1, on the reverse strand, counting down.
TCAACAACTTCACCGGCAGCGATTTGATTGGCGACGTGATCTGCGAGGACGCGGATTTTGGACATTATAATTTCACGATTTGATGCTCACTCGATCCCAGGTTGATCGCATTGAAGATCCACTCGATCACGTAGGTGCCGTGGCGAGCCAGCAGCGAGGTGATGTTGATGTGGCGTTCCTGTAGATCCTTGTTCGGGTAAAGCTGATCGAACGCACGCTGCAACTGTCGATGCGCGGCTTCGTCGCGGCCCATCTGCGCGCGCACGAACCGTGTGCGCAACCCTTCCAGCTGGTAGTTGATCTTTTTACGACCAGTCTCGAGCGCACCGGCGAGAGTGGGATCGATCGACTCGAGATCCTGCCGCAAACGATCGAGTTCCTGGTTGACGTTCTCTTCCGTTTTCGCGAACAGCTTCGCTGTGTCAGCGCCCAGGACTTCCTCGACTACACGCTTGATGACCGGTTCGAGTCCCTCAAAAAAGTCCTTCAACGTCAGGCCATATCGTTCCAGCACGCGACCGGTGTGACGCTCGATCATCGTCAGACTCGAACGCGGGAGGATCGGCGTCGCTGGTCGCTCGAGCACGCGATAAACTTCGGCAGTCTGTGCGAAGTAGGCGATCTCCGCGGCGCCACCGTAGTAAGCAATCGTCGGCAACAGGTAATCCTGGACCACGGCGCGCAGCGTCACGTTTGGACTGAACCTCTCCGGCTTCTGCTGCGCGAGGGCGGCAAGCTCTTCCGCCGTGTACTCCTGCTCGACGTCTTTTGCTCTGTACTTGCCGTTTTCGCCGCGCACGACGGCGTGTCGCGCGCCCTGTTCGTCGTGCAGAAACAGTGGAAACGAATTCGACGTCGCAAGCACCTGCGCGTGATATCCGGCACTTTCGAGGTCGCTGCTGCGTTTCTCGATCGCGGACGCGATCTCCGGCGCACGTCTTGCTGCGTCGGCGTAGAGTGGCGCGGCCAGTTTCTTCAATTCCGGATCGAGCGGGTCGAGAAAGATCAAACCGTAACGACCGAGCAGCGAAGTCATCATCATCGCGAAGCTTTCGGCGAAACCACGACCGGGCCGCCACGCATCTTTCACCAACGCCTTTATATCGTCAGCGAATTCGGAGTTTGGCAATAACTCAAACAGTTGGTCCACCACTGCGTCGATCGAATCATCAACAACGACTTTTCCGACCGGTTGACCTTCGCGATGCAGCGCGTTAGTAACTTCGACGTGCTTTAACTGACAGTCACGACCGATGATCTCCGCCTTCGCGACTTCTGCGAAGTCGTGATCTTCGGACGCGATCCAAAAAACGGGCACAGCTTTCGTGTCTCGCTGTCGCAAACAACCTGCGAGTTTCACGGCCGAGAGCGCTTTGTAAATCGTGTAGAGCGGACCAGTAAACAAACCCGCCTGTTGTCCCGATACAACTGCGATGCAATCCGAGTCCCGCAGTAATTGAATGTTGTCGAGCGTTGTCTCGCCTGCTCCCCAGCCACGGTTCATCGCCTCCAACGCATCGCAGACGCGATTGCGATCGACGCGGTACGCGGAGAGCACTTCGGGCACGCGTTGCGCGAGCTCGTGATGGTAACGAACGGCTGAAGGATAAAACTGCCGCAGCGTGAGTGGATCTCTCAGGTAGTCGAGAAAGAGATGTGTTTGGTGTGCGATTTCGGTGAACGGAAGCGTCTCGACACGCAGTCCTGATTCTTCGGGGGTGCTATAACAAGCGGCTTCGGCGGTACTCAAATGGTTCAGGCTCCTGTTCGCCCATTCTACATGAGGGGATCACCGTACGTCATTGTAGCTCGGCCAGGAGAGCCTCAATTTCTCTGAGCGCGCTTTCGTCGGGGGCACGCAACGGCGCCCGAACTTCGCCGCCGCGATAAGCCGCCATCTCGAGCGCGGCTTTTAAACCGCCGATGCCGAAGCGAGTTGTGACTGCTGCGGCCAGCGGAGTGAGTTTGGTCTGTAACGTACGTGCACGCTCAAGTTCGCCTGCGTTGAATAAACGAAAGATCTCGACGCATACCTCCGGGACCACGCACCCGACGGCGAGAATCCCGCCCGTTGCGCCGACCTCGAGCGCATCGAGAAACACGGTTCCATTACCCGACATCACGGCAAACTCAGCGGGACATAGATCAACAGTTCGCTTGAACTTGGCAACGTCGTTGGAACTGTCTTTGACGCCGATAATGTTGGGATGGGCGCTTAGTTGGGCAATAGTGTCGGGATCGATCTTGATGCCGGTGAGTGCCGGCATACTGTATAGGACCACCGGGACGCTCGCCGCGTCAGCGACTGCTTTGTAGTAAGTGATGAGTGCATCTTGGGTAATCGCTGAGCGGTAGTAATTCGGAGTGATAACCAGCACCGCATCGGCCCCGGCATTCGCGGCCTTCGCTATTTCCCTGATCGTGCCGACCGTGCTCTGCTGGCCGGCGCCAACGATGAACGCGCGATCGGGTGAGACATGCTCACGAGCATACTCGATAACCCGCAGGTACTCCGACTCATCGAGGTGAACACGTTCTCCAGTCGATCCGAGAAACACGTAACCGGAAATGCGCGTCAGATTCCATCGCTCAAGATTTGATCTAAGTGAATACAGGTCAACGACACCGTCCGTTGAGAACGGTGTCGTTAGCGGCAGCAGGACACCCCTTAGCTTGTTTACTTCGAGCGCTATGACTAATTAGATCCTTCGTTCGACCGACTCATTGACTCGGAATCGATGGAGAAGTCGGTTCTTGTTTTCTCGTAAAGCCCCAGTTAAATGTACCTCGAACGAAGGCTTGATTGTTACTGTCGCGGCGGCCTGCATCACTTCCCAATGCGAGTTGGAACCAAATGTTCTGCGCTATCCTGCGCTCAAATCCCAGGGAATAGCGATAGGAATTGTCACGCGGTTCGCCGGCACGTTTCAGTCTGATATAGACTCCCTCGAAAGAAACATTAGTATCCGGATTGCCTAAGCGCAACCGCGTTCCGAAGTAGCTGCTCTTCTGGGTGAAGAAGTTACCCGGAGTTGCTGGATCCGGAACCTGTTCATTGGTGCGAAAGCGAACGTGAAAGATGAGCTGCGAATTATCCTTTAGCCCGTTCACTCCTTCGAAACCATAGGCCAATGACGCCCATACTCCACCACCATTCCAGCGAAACTTGTCAGTAGTTCCGGTTTTGCTGATCCAACTAGGCGCCGCGCCGATGACAAAACCGGTTCGTTTCCAGTTTCGCTTTCGCGCCTCAGCATCGCAGTCGTTAGTTTTCGTTGTGAAGACTGCCTTTTGCGACTCTATAAATCCTGGAAATTCCGCATTCTTCACACCTCCTGGTTTCGTCACCAGAAAATTCTGGACATCTCTCTGGACTGTTTGGTCCACTCGATCGTAACAAGCAAAGAGTTCATCGTCTGCACGAGGATCCCCCTTATCCCACACAGTCATATGGAGACCGAGGGCGAGTCGGATGGATTTGTCGTCATCACCTGTTCCTTTGGTTGTCGCGAATGAAGTTTGCGTTCGCGAAAGCAATCGCAACATGTAATTTCGATTGTATCGATAAAGCGATACGCTATCGCCCGCAAACACCAGAAACGGTACTGCATCGAGGGCCAGGCCCGATTGAAAATTGCCATGCTCGTCAACGCCGTTGAGCAGCGACGACGCAAACTCTTTTGGAGTTGCAGGCCTCGTCACGGTCTGCGGTGTCAAACCCAGTATCGTGAACGCCGGTGATTCGGGCACCGCGAGATCCTCATCACTTACAACATTGAGGTTATTGGCTTTCAGAATGTCTTCATTAAGGATGAAGGGAGTCGCGCTGACTGGAGCGAGGTCTGTTCTTGCACCCAAAGCGCGCCCTCCATTTCCATTGCCTGCGCTACCATTGTTCGCCGGTGCTGAAGCTTCCGCGATCGTGTTTTCTGGTTGCGCAGCGCTGTCGGCATTTCCATTGCCGTTAGGTTTCGAGGCGAGAAGGCCAGTCGAAGTCCCAACCGGCTCAGAAGAATTCTTCGCGGCGGATGCCTGTCCCGTGCTTTGAATCGATATCTCCACAACGTTCAGTTTTTGTCGAACACTGGCGGTTGTTCCCGGACGCAATCGAAAGGAGATCAGGAGATCCTGTCCCTGGTGCAACACCTGAACGTCATCGACTCCCAGGTCTGACTCTGTGGCGGGCGAGTTGGGCGAAGAGATCAAAACATTGAATCGATCTCCTTGCGTAAAGGTTTTGTATCCGCTTATCGGTGCTTCAGCAGTGATTCGTATACGACCTTGACTGGCGAGGTCAGAATTCGATTGCGCGAGTCCGGTAGTGCCAGGCACGAAGCATAGAAGAACGAGACAGATAGTACTCAGAAGTTTTTGTTGCATGAGAACTCCTCTTCTTTTACGTAACCTTTAAGTCTGTGAAGTCTGATACGATCTGGACGTTATCGACGACACCGGATTGAGTAAATGGACCACCGACAATCACATCGTCCTGCGTAACCGTCACAGTGACCCGAAATTGTCCTTTCCCTCCCCCGGGAACTTTTACGAAGACGACCCACTGCAAAGAGCATCCGTCGAGGGTATCGGCGTCATCAAGCGTGACTGATGCCGTAGCTTCGTTCTTCTTATCGAAGACGCCACTCAGGATCAATTTACCGGGATTACCACCCGGCCATGTTTGTCCGAGAGGTTTCTGTAGAACGATTGAGTACGAATATCGTTGCGGGTGGCCGGCTGTAAGTGTCACCACCGGCCTTGCGCCTGCTGCTGATATTGATGTGTCCGCTGCCATTTGCAACTCCTCCTCTGAGCTAAACTTGACGATATCAAGCAGTCAATAAATTGCCTTGTAGAGACAACCCAGGAACGTCAGGAACGTAATGCTAGCGAGCGAGGCGAACGTCGGAATCGACTGATTGACAGAGCCATAACATATTAGATCCGTTTTTGTTCCTCAATTAAAATGGTGAAAGAGACAGAAATGTTTCACGCCCAGCCGGGACTTCGTTGCAGCGTCTTTGCGGCGCTTCGCGTGAAACTGGTTTAATTGCACTCAAACCATGCCAAATTACAACTTTCTCCAATTCGACGTTTTCACTGACCGCGCGTTTTGCGGTAATCCGTTGGCGGTGTTTCCGGAAGCTGACGAAATCGATAGCGACGTGATGATGAGGATCGCGCGTGAGATGAATCTCTCCGAGACTGTCTTCGTCCTCAAATCGAAATCAGACGACGTGCTGCGCCGCTTGCGTATTTTCACACCGATGCGCGAGATCCCATTTGCGGGCCATCCCATCGTCGGCACCTGGACCTGTCTTGCGCAGGAAGGTGTCGTGCCGCTCCCGGACGGCGGCGACGGCTGGCAACGCATCTTTCACGAAGTCGGCATCGGTGTGTTGCCGGTTGATATCCAGTTCAAAGACGGGCGACCGGTGCAGGTCGTCATGACGCAGGGAAAGTTTGAGATCCTGGACGAGATCGACGACGCGCAAGAGCAGGCGGAAGTCGCACGCGCTCTCGGACTCGCGCGCGAAGATCTCGATGAGAGTCTTCCGATTCAGGTCATCACAACCGGATTGTCGTGTCTTGCGGTTCCGATTCGTTCGCTCGCTGACCTGCGCGATTGTCGAGTGAACACCTCGTTGCTTTCTGAGATCTACACGCGACACGGCGGCACGGGATGTCACGCATTTACACGCGAGACACTCGAGGTCGGCGCGTCGCGAGCACACGCGCGCTTCTTCGCTCCCGCTGACAATATTCCGGAAGATCCCGCGACGGGCAGCGCGTGTGGAGCGCTCGGTGGTTATCTCGTACATCACGGTGCGTTGAGTCTGGAGCGCGAGGATGGCAGGTATAAATTTGTGATCGAACAAGGCGACTTTATTCACCGGCCCAGCCGTATCAATCTAACCGTGAAGGGCGAAGCAGGACGCGTGGAAGAAGTTAAGGTTGGTGGACCAGCGGTGCTGGTCGCCCGCGGCGAAGTTGTTGTTTAAGCAATGCTCGATCTACTCATCATCGGCGCTGGTCCAGCCGGGCTGTCTGCTGCGGAAGCGGCGCAGCAGCATGGTCTCGATTATCTCGTAATCGAGAAAGGGACGATTGCCAACACGATTCGACAGTATCCTGTTGGGCGCGCGATGTTCTCCACGCCCAACGAAGTGGAGATGCATGAAGGTACGCTGAAGCCGGTGCGAGAAAAGCCGACGCGCGAGGAGATGTTGTCTCACTACATTCACTTCGTGCTCAACCTCGATCTGCGAATCAACACTGACGAAGAAGTGGTCGCCGTGGACGGAAACATCGATGAGGGCTTCGTTATTAAAACGGATCGCGGTGAATACAAAGCAGCGCGTGTGTTGTTTGCGATCGGCGCGATGGACATACCACGGCATCTGAATGTTCCAGGTGAAGACCTGCCGAAGGTGCATCACCTGTTCGTCGATCCATACGCGTATGTGCGAAAAGATGCGCTTGTGGTTGGTGGTGGCAACAGCGCCGCCGAAGCCGCGCTGTTTCTTTCGGAAGAAGGCGCGCGAACAACGATGGCCATCTGGCGTGAAGACTGGGAGAACCGCGATCCCAAAGCCGGTGCGATGAAACACTGGGTGCGAACGCCGCTCGAAGCCGAGATCGAAGCGGGTCGACTCAAAGTGATTCTTTACAAGCACGTCGATGAGATCAGCGAACGTGAAGTGAAGTTGACTACTGAAACTGGTGAAGTGCGGACGCTGCCGAATGATGTCGTGTTCGTGCTTGTAGGTAGTGATGCTGATCTGACGTTGTTGAAACAACTCGGGGTGAAGATGGAATCAGGGAAACTGGCGGAAGTTCCGGTTTACGATCCGGAGACGTTCGAGACTAACGTGCGCGGGATATACGTCGCCGGACACTTCACGCACGCACGCCATATCAAAGCCGCGATCGACGTCCCGCGTCGTATCGTTCCACTGATCGCTAAAGAGTTGAAGTAGAGTTTCACACCAAGACACAAAGGGAAGACACAAAGGCACTAAGAAATCTCCTTTGCGCCTTAGGTGTCTTCCCTTTGTGCCTTTGCGTCAAACTAACTCTCGCTAACTTCAGTCTTCCGACGAGCCACGCCCGTCTTGTAAGCAGCAGCTTCGACCTCGCGCGCGACTGCTTCCGCCACTCGCTTATCAAACACTGACGGCACGATGTATTCGGGTTGTAATTCCGTATCACTGATGATGCCCGCGATCGCATTCGACGCCGCAAGTTTCATCTCTTCATTAATCCGCGCGGCCCGACACGCGAGCGCGCCTTTAAAGATTCCGGGGAAACTAAGAACGTTGTTGATTTGATTCGGGTAATCGGAACGGCCGGTCGCCATCACCGCCACGTAAGGCGCGGCATCCTCCGGCATGATCTCAGGAACAGGGTTCGCCATCGCAAACACGATCGGCTTTTCCGCCATCGCCTTCACGTCCTCAGCATCGATCACTCCCGGCACAGACAATCCCAGGAACACATCCGCGCCTTTGATGACCTCGTGAACCGTTCCCTTCTCTTCACCAGGATTGGTGTTCCGCGCGTACCAGTCTTTCATCCAATTCATGTTTTCCGCACGTCCACGATAAAGTGCGCCTGTCTGATCGCAGCCGATGATGTTTTGCACGCCTGCCGCCATGATGATCTTCGTGCACGCGACCCCGGCTGCACCAACTCCGTTTACGATCACCTTCACGTCAGTCATCTGCTTGCCGACTAACTTGAGTGCGTTGATGAGCGCCGCCAATACAACCACTGCAGTGCCGTGCTGATCGTCATGAAAGACTGGGATGTCGAGCTCCTCGCGCAGTCGTTCTTCGATCTGAAAACAACGCGGCGCGGAAATGTCTTCAAGGTTGATCCCGCCGAAAGCGGTCGAGATCGCTTTCACCGTTCGCACGATCTCGTCCGGATCTTTCGTGTTCAAACAGATCGGAAACGCATCCACGCCCGCGAACTCTTTGAACAACATCGCCTTGCCTTCCATCACCGGCAACGCTGCTGCTGGTCCAATGTCTCCGAGTCCGAGCACTGCGGTTCCGTCCGTCACGATCGCAACTGTGTTTTTCTTGATCGTGAGGGTGAAAGCTTTTTCGGGGTCCTGCTGGATTGCTTCACAGACGCGAGCGACGCCCGGCGTGTAGGCCATCGACAGATCGGCGCGCGTTTTCAACGGCACCTTCGGCACCACTTCGATCTTTCCACCGAGATGCATTAGGAAAGTCGGATCAGACACCTGAATCAGCTCGACGCCATCGATGTGTTTGACGGCTTCGACGATCTGCTCGCCGTGTTTACTGGAAGCGGAACTGACTGTGACGTCGCGAATGATGTAGTTGTTGCCGACGTTGACGATATCGATGGCGCCGATGTCGCCGCCGGCGCGGCCGATCGCCATCGTCAACTCACCAAGCGAGCCGGCACGTGAGGAAAGCCTGACGCGCAAGGTCAAACTGTAACTCGCGCTGGGTGTTGGTTGCATACGTTGTTTTTAATCCACAGATTACACTGATTTAAGTATCTGTGTAATCTGCGCATGTTTTCCTGTTACCTTCAACGACCTTTGACCGAGTAAACGATAAAGCTCGAGCGCATCGACCAGTTCGCTCTGCTTGAGCGCGGCGAGATGGCGTTTGACTGTCTCTACATCCCCGCGCGAAAACGTTCCGGTGAGTGCCTGGGCCGGATCTTTGGTTTGCAGACTACGAACCGTACTCGCGATCAGCGGCAACAGAATGCTGCGCGCAGTCTTTCGATTGAGCCCGCAGCGCATCAACATCTCCAAAGCGACGTCAAACTGCGCCACGACGTTACCGGAAACCATCACAGCCGCCGCGTGATAAAGCGGTTTATGTTCCGAATGGATCGAAAAGCTTTGCCCGCCGAGGTCGCGCACGATGGCTTTCCCGATTCGCAACGCGGCCGCGTCACCTTCGACACTCCAGAAAGCTCCGTCAAGTGTGGCGTCAGTATCGCTGACTGATACGAGGGGGTGAATCGAGCCAGTATGCCAACCACGTTTGTGCAACGGCGCCAAAACTTCTGACGAGAGGGCGCCGCTCGTGTGAAGCGCTGTTGCCTCGAACTCAAGCGCGGTCAGTTGAGAAACAACACCGGCAATCTGATCGTCGGGAACCGTGATCAGAAAGACATCCGCGGGACGCAACGAAGTCAATTGTTTTGCAGCTAAAACCTGTGGTTTCGCGTCTAAAAAACTGGCCGCCTGACGCGCTTTTTGAGCACGCCGCGCAACCAGCGACTCGATCGAATAGCCACGCTGCAAAAGTGCCACACCCAGCGCGGTGCCGAGACGCCCTGCTCCGATGATCGATACTCGCGGCTTTTGCTTTCTTTTCGCGTCGGGCATGGTATATTTAGCGTGCAATCGCTAAGTTCATTTAAGGCGCGAGAATCCTTCCTCCAAGCCGGGAAGTTGTTAAGCGGCGACCAACCAGCCGCCGAACCTGTGCATCATAGACTGCGCGTCAGGATTTAGCGAAAACAGACAATCGTAGACCCCTTCCCTCAGGTCATCAGGAACTTTGGAGGTTTTTTGAGATGAACAACTTCTCCCGTGCCACTAGTGCTTTGGTTTTAACCGCATCTCTACTGGCGAGCTCAGTGGCTGCGGTCGGGCAGACGTCGACCACTCAATCGACGGAGCAGGCTCAAAAAACCCAAACGCAGACCGAAACTAAACAAGCAGCAACAGATCCTAAGACCGAGCAAAAGGCTCAGCCCGCGACCACCGCCGCAAAGTCAACTAAGCCGCTTTCGACGAACGAGAATCCCGACATGATCGGGAAGCGGAACATTAATACTGGCCTCATCGCGAAGATGAGCGGTTCGACTGAAAAGGAAGTGCGTCAGGGTCGTGAGGCGGCGGCGGAAGTCGATCGCCAGGCGAAGTTTGTTGATGACCCCGTTATCACTGAGTATGTGAATCGCGTGGGTCAGAACATCGTGCTGCACTCCGATGCGAAGGTGCCGTTCACGATCAAGGTCATCGACTCCGACGAAGTGAACGCGTTTGCACTGCCCGGTGGATTTTTCTACGTAAACAAGGGCCTCATCCTGGCGGCGGATAATGAAGCCGAACTGGCCGGCGTGATGGCTCACGAGATTGCGCACGTTGCCGCTCGTCACGCGGTCGAGAACCAGACGAAAGCCAGCTTGCTCGAGTACGCAGCACTCGGCGGTTCGATATTCCTCGGCGGCATTCCGGGCATGATTTATCAGAACACGGCCGGTATCGGACTGCTCGGCATCTTCATGAAGTTCAGCCGCAGTGCGGAAGAGGAAGCTGACAAGCTCGGCGTCCAGTACATGTATGCTGCCGGTTACGATCCGGGCGCAATGGCCACCATGTTTGAGAAGCTGGAAGCCAAGAACAAGAAGAAGCCGGGTTTCATATCCCGCGCTTTCGCCACGCACCCGGCGCCGCCAGACCGCAGAGCTTCGGCACTCGCGCTGGCCGCACGCTTCCCGGAACACGAAGAATATGTGATCAGCAGTTCCGAGTTTCAGCGCGTCAAGGCTCGTCTATTAAGACTCTCGAACGCGCGTGCTTCGACGGCTGGTGCGATTGCAGCCGGTGAGGAAGGTGGAGCGCCAGGAAGGC